>CALDEP010000422.1 GCA_937942475.1 uncultured Aureispira sp. | reverse complement strand
GTTTTAATCGTTATTTATTAAAGAATTTCGTTCTCTGACAACTCTCCTCACGCAGTAAATCGTGTGGTAATAAGTCAAACCACTTTTCTATTAGACAGTATGGGTCGTAAGTTTTAAGCAGAAAAGATGGCATATCGCCTATTTACAAACATAAAATGGCATAAACACAGGTTGTGTTCATGCCATTTATTTATATTTAAAAGCCTGTTTTTTACAACTTCGCTAATAATTCTTTTTTCTTATCGTTAAACTCAGCATCTGTCAAAATTCCCATTTCTTTCAACTCGCCAAGTTCTTTCAAGGTTTTCATGATTTCCTCTCGGCTCATTTTTTCCTCTTTTCCACCAGCGTTGTCATTGGAATTATTGCTTTGATTCGGATTGTTTTGATTATTCTGCATCATTTGCTGCATCATCATCTGTTGCATCATCAAGTCGTTACGAGAACCTTTCATGTTTTCGTAATTTCCATTTTCTGCTGCCAATTTATCTACATCCATTTGATTGAATGCTTGCATTTTGTTTAAATTCTCGTTGCTTGTTAAGTTCAATTTCGCAAGCTGTTTCATGTGCTCTGTAATTTCAGGCGGCAAAGAAACAGAGGTAATTTGGAACTTGGTCAACTCTAATCCAAAGTCGTTTAAGTCTGCTTGAATTAGTGGTCGAATGGTTTCTCCCAATTCAGAATATTGAGAATAGATATCAAATGCTGTTGCACCACTTTCAGACAAAGCTTCTGCAAATTTAGGAACCACTAAGCCACGGAAAACATCTTCTAATTCGTCAACCGTTAAGATGCTGCTAGTTCCTGCATATTCTCTGTAGAATTTTTTGGGATCAGCTACACGCATGAAATAAGTACCAAAAGCACGTACTTCAACACGTCCAGCTTCTGGATCGTTTACAAAAATGGGATTTGGTGTTCCCCATTTGAAATTAGTTAGTTGCCTAGTACTGACAAAATAGACGTCTGCTTTAAAAGGAGAATTAAAACCATGTTTCCAAGATTTCAGTTTGGTCAGCACAGGCATATTCTCCGTTTTGAGAACGTGTCTACCAGGTCCATAAACATCTGCAATTTGCCCTTCATTAAGAAAGATTGCTGCTTGAGACTCACGAACCGTTAATTGTGCGCCATATTTAATATCAGAATCTTTGTCAGGGAATTTCCAAACAAGGACATCCTTGCTGTTTTCTTTCCATTCAATTACTTCTAATAATTCATTCTTGAAAAAGCCAAACATAATATGAGCATATTTAAAAGGTGATAGTTTATTGGAACTGCTGTTTTTTATCAAAAAAGATAAAAGACCGTTCTTATTAAATTGATCGAAACTTCAAAAGAAGCAACTATTTGATTAAAATCAAATTAATAGAGGTTCCTAACAAACGCTGTAAAGAGGGGTTAATATTGTAACTAATTGTTATTATGATTGGTAAAACCGAGGTTTAGCCTCCTGTTGCACGTCGAAGCGCTTCCATTTGGGTTGACCAAAATTGTTTCTCTTGTTCTACCTCATCTGAATCACAAAACGCTACAATTTCCAAAATAGTTTCCCCAGTCACTTCTGATCGGCTCATTTGAAAGTCTAAAAACTCTTCTTCGCCCTCAAACTCTTCCCATTCTAACTTTAGTTGCTCGTTTTCAATGTCTTCTAAAGCCACTGCAACTTCTTCTTCGCCATCCCATTCGAACGTAAATCGCCCATCAATTATATTACAATCATCACAAAACCAACGAATTAAGCAATCTGGTGTCGTCAAAAATTTATATATAATTGTTGGAGAGGCTCTAAACAAGAACTCCATACTGAAAGATACTCTATCCATAAAAATAGTATTTACTTTGGTTCATGTGATTTTTATAATTATTAGAACGTATTCTAAAAAGAATAAGAAAGAAAATTTTCGTCAGAATATCCAACTACAACTTTCGAACCATTATCAAAAAATTATACCTTCTAAAAAGATTAGATGCTGTTATTATTTGGTTATTTTTTTATTACCAAATTAGAACCTATCTCTCGCCCACAATTAATAATAAAAAAATCAATTTTACAAAAAAAAAGAACAAAATTATAATGAAATATGCAAAATTCATTTAAAGTAATGTTATAGATTGATGATATTTGGAACATAGTTCCCCTTTTAGCGTTAAGTGTTGTAGTAATAAAACAAGAATAAAAGTAACAAAGCCTTTAGAAGTACAATAATTCTTCGTACTTTTGTGGGTCAGTTTGCTAATAGCTGTTTAATATTAAAAAAAGTCCAAAAAACGAACAGAACTGTATGAGACAATTAAAAATAACTAAGTCTATAACCAACCGGGAAAGTCAATCTTTAGAGAAATATCTTCAAGAGATCGGTAAAGTTGACTTATTAACACCAGAAGAGGAAGTAGATTTAGCCAAACGTATTAAACAAGGCGATCAAATAGCACTAGAAAAACTAACGAAAGCCAACTTGCGTTTTGTCGTTTCTGTAGCGAAACAGTATCAAAACCAAGGTTTATCGTTGAGTGATTTGATTAATGAGGGGAATTTAGGTTTGATTAAAGCAGCACAACGTTTTGATGAAACTAGAGGTTTTAAATTTATATCCTATGCTGTTTGGTGGATTCGTCAATCTATTCTTCAAGCTTTAGCAGAACAATCTAGAATTGTTCGTCTTCCGCTTAATAAGGTAGGTTCTTTGAATAAAATCAATAAAGCATTTTCTAAGTTAGAGCAAGAATACGAGCGGGAGCCTTCTTCTGATGAGTTGGCAGATATTTTAGAAATTCCATCTTCAGAAGTAGAAACTACATTGGGCGTTGCTGCTCGTCACGTATCTATGGATGCTCCTTTTGTCGAAGGGGAAGATAATTCTTTGTTAGATGTTTTAGAAAATACGAATACTCCTAAAACAGATTCTCAATTAGAGTATTTGGAATCTTTGCGTAGTGAGATTGAACGTTCTTTATGTTCTTTAACAGATCGCCAAAAAGAGGTGATTAAACTTTATTTTGGAATTGGTTTTGAGCATCCAATGTCTTTAGAAGATATTGGTGAAAAATTTGGCTTGACAAGAGAACGTGTTCGCCAAATAAAAGACAAAGCAATTAATAAATTGCGTACCTCTTCTTCTAAAAGTAAATTATTAAAAGCTTATTTAGGAAGATAAAACCATCTTTTATTTATAAAAAAAAACATTCTATGTATCAACTACATAGAATGTTTTTTTTTCTTTTGCAGAAGACTAAACTTTTTATAAACTCCCTTGTTATACCTTGCATGTGTTGTCATTGAAATGTAAAAACAGAACGAATTTATCAAGTTTTAAATATTTGAAATACATAATTTTCTTTTTTAATTTTCCTCACATTTTTTTAATTTATTAACCAACTAAATACATTAATTATGAAAAGCTTTGTAATCAAATCTTTATTTTTATTAGCACTTGTTGTAGGTTTCACTTCTTGTGATGAAACAGAAGTTCCAGAACTACAATCAACAACATTCAACTATAGTTTCAACACAGGTCAAGCTGCTGCTGCTTATGCTTATTCTGGTAGTCACCCAACTACGATTGCGGCAAAATTGACCATAGATGAAATGACTGACGGAACATCTAAAGTTACTGTTGAATTAACAGGTGCTTTAGATTCAACATACATGATACATGCACATGATAAAGTATCAGGTCAAACGTTACCATACGACCAAACACCAAATGCAACTGTTTATGCTGCTCCAGTAGTAGTTTCAGGTGGTACAGGTACTAGCTCTCAAATTTCTACTATGTCTTATGAGGCTTTAACGACTACTTACGATGGATTTTTTGTAATACATGATGCTTCTCAAGCAGTTAGCACTACTGATCCAACAACTTATGTTGTATTAGGTGATTTTGCTAGATAATAAGAAAAGTAATAAATAAGTAACGCACTACTTATTTAATATAATAAAGAAGCCCTCTCATCTTAGGATGAGAGGGCTTTCTATTTGGAAGGCTTACCTTGTCATTTTTTTTATAGTTCTAATAACTCTAGGGCTTAATAGCATCCAAGACAAATTGAGTCACCGTTTGTTTGCGCTTGATCATAAAACGCCTCATTCGCTCGTCATCAATTTCTAATGTCTTCTGCAAAACAGTTTGAGACATAATCGGGAATAAACATAGAGACATAATATTTAAGATCAATTCTGCTGATCGTATCTCTGCTTTTACCGTTCCTTTTTCAATTTCTACTTGTATTTGATCATTGATCAAAGGGATCACCTTGCCAATCAAACCTCCCTTATACTCCAGGACATTCATAAATAATTTATCAGGATTTTGGCTCAGTTCATTGACAATGAAATTTGACAGATAAGGTTCTTCTAAGAAGAAATCAATCAACATTTCAATCAAATGTGCAATTTTTGTATTCAAATCTGTTTTCTCCAAAAATACGTTCATCAACATAGGTGTAACTGACTTTACACTCTGCTCAAATACTTTGTCAAAAAGCTTCTCTTTCGATCTAAAATAATAAT
>CALDEP010000421.1 GCA_937942475.1 uncultured Aureispira sp. | reverse complement strand
AAAACAAACACGTCTGTTACAACCGAGTTCACAGCAAAAAAAGCGGCATCGTCCAACAATTTGAAATACACACTTCCATGCATGGCTCCCAAAGCGTGAAAATACTTAGGGGCTATTTCTAAGGTAATGGTTGCCTGCTGTTCTTCAATATTTAAAGTCGTCGTTTCATAAAAGGTACTATTAATCAAGGCTCCTTTCAGGTACATGCGCTCTAATTTGCGATAATGCAATTCCTCCTTTGTCATCTTAAATCTATTATTTCTTAGTCTGTAATTGTCTGATAATTCGCACAAGATAAGAAGTTCCAAAAAGGAATGGGTAAATTCATTTCAATTTAATTACTTATGTTACGCAGTTCTCATAAAGAACTTTTTTTGCTATTAAAATTTATCCTTGCTTATTTAAGCACTATTTTAATGATTAATGTTGAATGCTTAATGCTTATTTTTTAATGTTTGTTGTGCTATAAAGCATTCAACATTAAAAATTCAGCATTAAGCATTAAGAACAAGTTTATACAATAACATTGATTTTTTATCGACCTAATCATTTGTTTGCGTAACATGAGTTAATTATATTTACAATCCTTCCTACTTACATTACATAAGACATAACAATTCGGCAAAACATGATGAACAAGTTCCTTCTTCTTTTTATCGTATTAACTGTTGGTTGCACACCAACTAATCCAGAAAATACACAAAGCGCAGACACTTACACCCAATATGTCAATCCTTTTATTGGAACAGGCGGACATGGACATACTTATCCAGGCGCAACGCTTCCTTTTGGGATGATGCAACTGAGCCCAGATACTCGATTAACGGGTTGGGATGGTTGTTCTGGTTATCATTATACAGATTCTATTATTTATGGCTTTAGCCACACGCATTTAAGTGGAACAGGGGTTTCTGATTATGGTGATTTGTTGTTAATGCCACACAGCAAAACACAAGCACCTAGCTTGGAATACACGACTTACAATTCTACCTTTGATAAAAGCACAGAGCAGGCAAGTGCAGGTTATTACGAAGTTACTTTAGAAGAAGGAGATATTAAAGTTGCTTTGTCTACGACGGCTCGTTGTGGAATGCATCAATATAGTTTCCCAAAAGGTGGGCTTCAAAACGTGCTCCTAGATTTACAACATAGAGATCAATTGTTAGCCGCAAATTTAGAAATTGTAGATAATAAAACCGTCCGTGGAATGCGTCGTTCAAATGCTTGGGCAAGCGATCAGCACTTTTATTTCTATTTGCAATTCTCAAAGCCATTTACAAAACAAAGCTTATTAAAAAACGATAAAGAAGAAGTTGTCCATGCTCAATTTAATTTTGATAATGCTGAAGAAGAATTATTAGTAAAAGTCGGTATTTCTAGCGTTTCTATGGAAGGCGCACAGAAAAACTTGGAGCAGGAAATTCCAAACTGGGAATTTGAAAGCATCCAAAATGCAGCAAAAGAGACTTGGGAAAAAGAACTGCAAAAAGTAGCCATTGAAGGCGGTAGCAAGGATCAGAAAACGATCTTTTACACGGCTTTGTATCATTCTTTCTTGGCTCCTAACCTATTTATGGATGTGGATGGACAATACCGAGGAACAGATTTAAAGGTCCATCAAGCAAAGGATTTTGACAACTATACCATTTTCTCTCTTTGGGATACCTTTAGAGGAACACATCCTTTGTATACGATTTTGCAACGCAAACGGACGGGCGATTTTATTAAAACCTTTCTAGCGCAATACCAACAAGGTGGGCAATTGCCTGTTTGGGAATTGGCGGGCAATTATACGGGCTGTATGATTGGCTATCATTCTGTTTCTGTGATTGCAGATGCTTATGCCAAAGGGATTCAAGATTTTGATACGGATTTGGCTTTGGAAGCGATGAAGCACAGTGCTACCAAAGATCATTTGGGTTTGTCTTTTTATAAAGAAAAAGGATTCATGGCTTGTGATGAAGAAGCAGAATCGGTTTCTAAAACCTTGGAATATGCTTATGACGATTGGTGTATTGCTCAATTCGCCAAAGCGACGGGCAAGGATGCTGATTATCAAACATACATTCAACGTGCGCAGGCTTATAAGAATTTATATGATCCTACTAGTAACTTTTTGCGTGGAAGGATTCATGGTGGTTGGTTCTCTCCTTTTGAACCTAGTGAAGTGAATTTTAATTACACGGAAGCGAATGGTTGGCAATATACTTTGTTTGCCCCACAAGATATTCAAGGTTTAATCCAATTGATGGGCGGTCCAAATGCTTTTGAAAAGAAACTGGATGAATTGTTTAGTACAGAAAGCACCTTAGAAGGCAGGCATCAAGTTGACATTACGGGCTTGATTGGACAATATGCACACGGGAACGAGCCAAGCCATCATGTTGCTTATTTGTACAATTACATTCAGAAACCTTGGAAAACGCAGGAAAAGATTCGCCAAATCATGGAAGAAATGTATCAGAATGCGCCTGATGGACTTTCTGGTAATGAGGATTGTGGGCAAATGTCTTCTTGGTATAATCTAAGTGCCATGGGTTTTTATTCTGTTACACCTGGTGCTGATTATTACGCTTTGGGCGCTCCTACTTTTGAAAAAATTAGCTTGAATTTAGAAAATGGAAAACAGTTTGTCGTCAAAGCCAATAACCTTAGTGCTGCTAATACTTACGTACAATCTGTTCAACTCAATGGCAAGACCTACGATTTGAGTTACCTCAAACACGATGCAATTATGACTGGTGGCGAACTGGTCTTTGAGATGGGACCTCAAGCCAACAAAGAATGGGCAACTTCTAAAGAAGCCATCCCGCCCTCTAGCATTGAAGATGCCTTGATCGTTCCTGCGCCTTATCTCCTAACATCTGGCAAAACATTTACAGATGAAATGACGATAGAAATGGGCAGTTCTTGCAAAGATTGTATGATTTATTATACTACAGATGGTAGCCAACCTACTGCCAAAAGCTCTATTTATTCTAGTATTATTACCATCAAAGAAACCACTAATTTCCAATTGATTGCGGTTAATAATCAAGGAAAAGAAAGTGCTGTTATTCAAGAAGAAAAAATAAAAATTGACGACAGCAGAGCTATTGTTATTAATAGTAAATACGAAAACCAATATGCTGCGGGTGGAGACAAAGCCTTGATTGATCACCTGCGTGGTGGAGCCAATTTTAGAACGGGTTCTTGGCAGGGGTATCAAAAGGATCTAGATGTGGTGGTTGATTTGGGCGAATCTAAAGCGATTTCAAGTATTGAGATTGGCTTTTTACAAGATATTCAGTCTTGGATTTTCTATCCTAAAAAGGTGGCTTATGCTATTTCTGAGGATGGTAAAAACTTTCAGACGCTAGGAGAAGCTTCTAGTGATTTTCCTGATAACAAATATGGTGCTTTCACCGAGAATTTAACCTTCCAA
>CALDEP010000420.1 GCA_937942475.1 uncultured Aureispira sp. | reverse complement strand
TCCTTGTCTTTAGATAATGAATGATATCTACTGGATAACATAATCGAACGATTATAAATATCCATATCATACTTTTCCCCTAACTCTAAAAGCATCCCTATTGCTTTCTTCGTTTCTCCGTTGATAATCTGTTCTTGTATGACATGTTTATTGATCTTCATATAGGTTTCATGCTTTAGGGTTTAATACTAACTCAGAGTATAAAGCTATTTTTTACAATAGAAAATAAATATAATCTATTTTTTTGATTTAGGCTATATTTTTTGCTTCAATTAATTTGAGAAAACAGGGCTATTGGAAGAAATAACAAACCGCAAAACCTTAGCGAAACAAAGACAAATCCCCAGAATAACGAATGACCTCGCCATCAATAAATTCCACCTCAATCATATAAACATAAACCCCTGTTTGCATCTTTTGTCCTCTAAACGTACCATCCCAACCAAAATTTGTCCAACGTTGAGGAATGTTTTCCTTGTTACAAATCAATTCTCCCCAGCGATCAAAAATTAGATAACGCTTAATCATCGCCACATTATTACTACTATAAACATCGTGGATATCATTGCTGCCATCGTCGTTAGGAGAGAAGGCATTTGGAATGAATAAATTTCGATCTTTCTCTACAATGACTAAGAACGAATCTGTCGCAATACAACCCGCTGCTGTGGTGACCAAAACTCGATAATATTTGCGATCCTCTAGCGGTTGAATGGTTGTTTTTCGGCAAGAAGGACATTCAATATCGCCTTCATTAATCGACCAATCGTAGGTGTAGTAATCGAAGAAACTAAGTTGAGCTTCGATGTCTATTGTTTCTCCTAATTTAATCGTTGTATCTTGTCCTGCATTGACCACCAATAAATCGGGTTCTTCCACAGAGACAGGATTAAAATTAGCCAAACAACCTGCGGCATCTTGAACATAAAGCGTATAAGAATTACCAGCAGGAACGGCAAAACTATCCAGAGCCGTAAAGGTGTTGCCATCCATCGAATAAGTATATCCAGGACGACCTCCTAGCCCAATAATCCGAATTCGACCATCAGAATAGCCAAAACAACTAACATCTTTAACATCGTAAGCCACTCGCAAAAGTGGCGGTTCTGTTAAACTAGTTTGAATGGTTTTAATACAACCATTAGCGTCTGTTACTGTCAATTGATAATTGCCTGCCCCTAAATTAGTAGCAATAGAATCTTGTTGAAAATTAGACCATCGATATTGATAGGCATAAGTACCTCCAGAAACAATCGGCATGAGCTGTCCATTGGGGTTTCCTGTACAACTGACCACAATACTGTCTAATGAAATTTGAAGCGAATCAGGAGCAATTAGCACAAAATCAACAGGTGCCCAAGTTCTACAGCGATTGGCATCCCAAACGGTATCTAAGGTATAGGTTCCTTCTGATAAGTTGGTTAAGAGAGCCCCCGTGGCATTATGATTCCAAACATAAGAATAAGGAGCCAGCCCATTTTGAGCCGTTACTTGAATGCTTCCATCCGTATAAGCATAACAACTTGGATGCACAATTCCAGACGCAACAGGGTTTAATTCTAAGACTAATTCTTGAACTTGATAACTGATAATAGTATCACAACCTAGATTGTCTTGAAGCGTCAGACTATAGACGCCATTGGATAAATTAGTATAAGAAGTATTGGAACTCAAACCTGTATTATTCCAATTATAAAGATAAGGCGCACCATTTGAACCACTGGTACTAAGTGTCAAAATAGCCCCATCGGTACCGCCATCACAAGTAGGACGAACAATGCTATCCACTAATTCCCAGGGTGGAGGTCCTCCAACGGTTAAGGTTTCTTCTGCAGAACAAATCCCGTTGGAAATACTAACGGTATAATTACCGACCAATAGATTATTTAAGCTGTTGCTAAGTCCACCTGTGGACCAAGTATAAGTATAAGGGGTCAAATGTGTTGTACTTGGATTTATAATAGCTGTTCCATCGGGATTATCACGACATAAAACATCGGTAGCTGCCGTGGTATATTGCAAGGCATTGAGTGTTTGACAACAAGAATCTACATTGAGTAGGACAACATGGGTGACCAAGCAACCTTCATTGGTTTCTACCGATAACACAACTGATTTTTGTCCAGGCGTATTGTAAGTGACGGTATGTGGACCCCGCGTGTTGGCAGTGGCAGGACTAGCGCCTGTTCCAAAAGTCCAAGTCCAGTTGGCAATGTTACCAAAGGCAAAACTAGAATTATCAGTAAACGTCCAAGATTCGCTGGCACAATTGCTAGCTGGAGCCGATATGGTGAAATCTGCAGTAGGTCCTTGAAAGGTAGCGGTACCTCCAAAATCAATTTGGAAGCCATTTCCTGTAGAGGTAAAGTTGTTAATCATTAAAGCATAGCTTCTTCCTGCCACCAAATTGGCAGGGGAAAGCCAATTGTCTTGTCCTTGTGCACAGCCAGGTTGTTCATTGGTGTCATTGGCACTAGCTCGTAGACCTGTTGGTCCATGACAAGGAGTAGGGTAGTTGGCAACGGATTCTCCTGCTGCCATACAACGCATAACAGTTTTTCCGTTGCAATTATTAATACCATTCGGCAATTCATACAAAACAAAATCCAAATCATCGGAAACATTGTTGGGCGATAAAGCAAAGGTTAGCGAACCACTTTGGTCGCAAGTCCATTTAAACCAAGTAGAGTTCGACTCAGAATTACCACCCAAACCACCCAAACAACTATTTGCTGCTTCGTCAGGATCAGAACCTGCTCCAACAACGCTTTGCACGACAAAAGAAGATTTATCGCAAAGAACAGAAGCGGAACTACAGTCGGAACCTGGCAATGCTGGTCCATTGTAATTCTGAGCACAAATTTGAAAGGTTCCTGAAGTACCATTTTGATTTCCTTTGACACGCAAAAGATAGGTTTGACCAATAACCAAAGCCCCTTTATATAAATCCACAATGTTATTAGAACCAGAAGCATTTCGACATTGTAAATGAGACAAGGTACCTCCTGTACTCGTACAAGTCCCAGAATAAAGGGCTACTTGAGGGTTCGAGAGGCTTCCACCAGGAGTTGGTGTTTGGTTTCCGTTGATTGTGACATTTAAATCTGTTCCAACAGCAACAAAACTAAACCAAACGTCTCCATTGTTGTTAGTAAAACAAGGAGCAGTAGGAAAATTGGAAGCCGTTGCCCCTACATTCGTGTAAGCACCAACGGAAGAACACCAATTGCTACTGATTGGTAAAGGAATAGCATTGTGACATTCGTCGTTGCTTGGTTGAGCAAAAGTTACGATATAGCTACACAAATAGGTTATAATTAGAATTAAACGGAATAGCATAGAGCTTGTTATTTTGAAATTAGTTGATCCTTCTTTTGAGAATGCGCAAAGTAAGTGAATATGGATGGAATTTATACAATGCTCAAAAAGGCTGCCATAATGATATAGGTTTATATTTATATATACCGAATCAATTCTGTTTTGCCCTACTTTTTAGTAGGCATTTATAACTGACAGCTAAGCACAACCTAAGAACGATAACAAAGCTTATTTTTCTAATTTTTATTGTGAATATTAGAAATTTGCACTAAAATGAACAAGCTTAGATTTTTTTTTCTTAAAAAATGAAGATTATAATTGACTTAATTAATAGTTATTTTACCTTTAAGTATAGTTTTAATAACTAAAATAAAATAACCATTAAAGATTAAAATCAAAAATAAGTATGGCGAATCGAATGTCTGCTATTGAAGCAAAGTATGAAGCACAAAAAATAGCATTTGCACCTATCTTTTTTCAGGCAGCGGTATGTCTAAAAGAATTAAATATATTAGACGTTATTGCTAAAGCAAGAAGAGGACTTACCTTAGAAGAGATTGCTGAAAAAACAGGTCTATCTAATTATGGTGTACAAGTTCTTTTAGAGGCTGGATTGTGCATTAATATTGTAGAACAAGATGAAGAAGAAAAATATACTTTGACTACTGTGGGGCGTTTTATTCGTTCGGATCGAATGACAGAAGTTAATATGAATTTTGCGAAAGACGTTTGTTATGGTGGTTTCGAGCATTTAAAAGAATCAATAGTAGAAGGCAAACCAGCTGGATTGAAAGTGTTTGGAAATTGGGCTACCGTATATGAAGGTTTGTCACAATTGCCAGATCAAGTGAAAAAATCTTGGTTTGAATTTGATCATTTTTATTCTGATGATGCCTTTCCTCATGCCTTAGATTTGGTATTTAAAGAGCCTGTAAAAAAGTTATTTGATATTGGTGGTAATACTGGGAAATGGTCAAGAGCGTGTTGCGAATACAATGAGGACGTTCAAATAAAAATGTTGGATTTGCCTGGTCAATTAAATGTTGCTAGAGCAGCGAATGAAAAAGAAGCTTATTCAGACAGAATCAGTTATTTTGAAATTAATTTACTAGACGAAGCCCAAGCAATTCCCAAGGGAGCGGATACCGTTTGGATGAGTCAATTCTTAGACTGTTTTAGTGCAGATGAGATTATGTCTATTCTTAAACGAGTGCATGATGCTGTAGATGAAAATGCCTTTGTTTATATATTAGAACCATTTTGGAACAATCAACGATTCCCTGCTAGTGAATTTTGCTTGGTAGGAACATCGCTTTACTTTACTTGTATCGCCAATGGAAATAGTAAAATGTACCATTCAGAAGAAGTGAAAAAAATGTCTGTTGATACAGGATTTGAAGTAGTGGAGACGTTTGAACTAATTGGCGATTCTTACCATACTTTATTGAAGCTTAGAAAAAAAAGCTAAGAGTTATTTACTCTAATAATAGAGGAACAGAATAATTCTAATTTTTTTAATTAAAATCTTATATTTGTCGCAATTTTGGTGCTGATATTTGACAAGACCAAAATAATTATATCTGACAAATCCTTTTTACTAACCAGTGATAGCCTTTGGGCTATGCTACATAACAAGGTTTATGAATTTTGAATTAACAGAAGAGCATTTAGCTGTAAAAGAAGCTGCTCGTGATTTTGCACAACAAGAATTATTACCAGGCGTTATCGAACGTGATTCCAAAATGATCCACGCTACAGAGCAGCTCAAAAAAATGGGTGAGCTTGGTTTTCTTGGAATGATGGTATCTCCTAAGTATGGGGGAGGAGGAATGGATGCACTTTCTTATGTATTGGCTATGGAAGAAATTTCTAAAGTAGACAATTCTTGCTCTGTTTGTATGTCTGTTAACAACTCATTGGTTTGTTGGGGATTGGAAGAGTTTGGCAACGAAGAACAAAAACAAAAGTACTTGACCAAACTAGCTACTGGTGAGTGGATTGGTGCTTTTTGTTTGTCAGAACCAGAAGCAGGATCAGACGCAACTTCTCAGCAAACAACAGCTATTGATATGGGCGATCACTATATCTTGAATGGAACTAAAAACTGGATTACCAATGGTGGAACGTCACAAGTACACTTGGTCATTGCTCAGACAGATGTAGAGAAAGGACATAGAGGAATCAATGCTTTTATTGTTGAAACAGATTGGGAGGGTGTTGTTATTGGAGCGAAGGAAGATAAATTAGGAATTCGTTCTTCAGATACACATACCATTATGTACAATGATGTAAAAGTACCTAAAGGAAATCGTATTGGAGCAGATGGATTTGGTTTCAAATTCGCTATGAAAACGCTTTCTGGTGGACGTATTGGTATTGCTGCTCAAGCATTGGGTATTGCAGGTGGTGCTTTTGAATTGGCATCTGCTTATGCAAAACAACGTGTTGCATTTGGTAAAGCAATTATCAAACATCAAGGTGTTGGTTTTAAGTTGGCAACAATGGCAACGGAAATTGAAGCTTCTAAAATGTTAGTATACCGTGCTGCTTGGTTAAAAGACCAACACATGGAATATGATTTAGCAGGTTCTCAAGCAAAATTATATGCTTCTGAAGTAGCCATGCGTACAACTGTTGAGGCAGTACAAGTACATGGCGGATACGGTTTTGTAAAAGAATACCATGTAGAGCGTTTGATGCGTGATGCAAAAATTACTCAAATTTATGAAGGAACTTCTGAGGTACAACGTATTGTAATCAGTAGATTTAACGAGAAAGGACAATTGTATGTGCCTGTCGTTAACTTAGACAAACATTAGTCTAGAAAAAGACTAAATCAAAATATTTCTAAAAAATGCTATGCTCCCAGAGTGTAGCATTTTTTTTGTTTATAATTTTCTTTTTTTATCCGTAAAATCCGTGTCTATTCTTATTCACAACAACAAGCTCATTTTTAGTCATAACAACAAGTAAATATTTATCACAACAACAAGCCCATTTTTAGTCATAACAAAACAACATTCACCCAACATAAAACCCAAAACGACCAACAAAAAAAAAGACTTACCAAAACCAAGAAACCCCAAAAACAAAAAAAGCCACTAGAAAACTAAATCTCTAGTGGCTTTAGCATTTCTGCTAATAAATTATTTTTATAAGAACTATCTCAGTAGAATAATATTTCCTTTGAGTTGTTCTACATGTCCATCTTTAAATAAGACATCAGAGTACCAAATATACGTTCCAGAAGTAGCAGGTTGACCACGATAAACACCATCCCAACCTTGCTCAGCTACGTTGATCTCTAGCTTATTGCCTTCAAAGACTAAAGTACCCCATCTGTCATAAACTCTAAAGAGGGTCACTTCTTCCACTTTATCACCCCCTTGGATGAAGAAGTAGTCATTGACACCATCTCCATTAGGAGTAAATCCAGTTGGAGCATTTGCTCTTCTTAGTTTGGTCACAGAAACGATAACGATACTATCTACAGAACAACCATTGCTGTTTGTTGCTGTAAATTCGTATTGTACTCCATCTTCTGGCGTAATTCCAAAGCTATAAGTGCTATCGCTTACTAAGCCCATTGCCCCTGAAATTAGTTGCCAGTTAAAGGTAACTCCTGCCGTATCGTTCAAGGTAACTCCAATCGTCAAGCTATCTAAGTATTCAATC
>CALDEP010000419.1 GCA_937942475.1 uncultured Aureispira sp. | reverse complement strand
AGCATGCAAGTTAGTTCAGCAAACAAGCAGCTAAAATCATCCAATCGCAGTGTTTGGTCTTGATTTTGGTTCTTTTATCAAGAAAAGAACAACAGAAGAATAATTTATTCCCTTCTGTTAAAAATCAACAATAGTTTATTCTTTTTCCTTATAATTCAACTTACATAACCTTTAGTATACTTCTCTGATTTCTAAAAAAGTATTCAACATGAAAAAAATCGTTCTTTTAGTTGCCTTATTATTAACCTTCAACAATTGCTCTTTTGCAGTAGAAGGTATGTGGATTCCATCCTTGATTGAGATGTTTCATTCTGATATGAAAACCTATGGATTAAACTTGAGTCCAGAAGAAATTTATTCAACCAACAAGTCTAGTTTAAAAGATGCTATTGTTCAATTTAATGGCGGATGTACGGCTGAAATCGTTTCTGACGAAGGTCTATTGTTCACGAATCATCACTGTGGATTTAGTGCGATTCAAAGCCATTCTTCTTTGGAGAATGATTACCTTAAAAATGGTTTTTGGGCAAAGAATAGAGGCGAAGAATTAGCTTGCCCCTGGATGCGTGTCACGTTTGTCAAAGAAATTCGCGATGTAACCGAAGCTGTTTTCAAAGGAATAACAGATGATATGGAAGGCGCAGAACGGAATAAAATGATTCGCCAAAATATTGCTACACTAGAGGCTGCAGAACAAACAGATGCTTCTATTTTGGCAAAAGTCAAAGCCTTTAATTTGGGCAATCAGTTTTACATGTTAATTACACAAGATTATAACGACATTCGTTTGGTAGGTGCCCCTCCTTCTGCCATTGGTAAATATGGTGGAGATACCGACAACTGGGTTTGGCCTCGTCATACAGGAGATTTTGCGGTGTTTAGAATTTATGCCGACAAAGACAACAAGTCTGCAAAACACGACAAGGCAAATGTTCCTTTCAAACCTGCCCATTTCTTACCAATCAGCTTAAAACCTAAAAAAGAAGGAGACTTCACGATGGTTTATGGTTTTCCTGGTAGCACAGATCAACATTTTGCTTCTGAGAAATTAGGTTTCTATATGGATGTAGAACGTCCTGCAAGAATCGCTATGCGCCAAGCAAGTTTGGATTTAATCACGCCTGCTATGAATAATAGTGATGAAATTCGCATCAAGTATGCATCCAAACAAGCTCGTATTGCTAATGCTTGGAAAAAATGGATTGGACAAATTGGTGGTTTAAAAGAATTAAAAGCGCTAGATAAAAAACTAGCTTGGGAAAAAGAATATAGTGCTAAAGCAGCTGAAAAATCAGATTGGAAGCCTTATAAAAATGTCTTGGCAGAACTCAATCAGAGCCAAAAAGAGAATGGGGTCTATGAATACGCTCGCTCCTTGTTTATTGAATACTTTTATGTTGGTCCTGAAATGCTGCGTTTTGCACATGAGTTTAATAATTTAGCCAACAATTATGCAGCACTAGAAAAAGAAGGTAAGGTAGCCGATGAAATCAAACGCTTGGAAGGAAAAGCAAAAGGCTTTTTTAAGAATTATGATAAAAACTTGGATCAACAAATCTTTAATAAGTTGACGCCCATGTACATTGATTATTTAGATGATAATGACTTGCTTCCTAAAGGTTTTGTAGATAGTTGGAAAAAGAATGGGGACAAAATTTATGCTAAATCTATGCTGATGGATTTGGGGAAAATTGAAGGCATGTTATCAAAATTCACAGAAAAGTCTTGCAAAAAACTGCTAAAAGATCCTGCTTTGATGATGGCGAGTGATTTGTATAATAATTTTGTCAGCAAAACCAATCCTTCTTATTCAGAGTTTGCACAACAAGAACAAGCCTTGATGAAAGTTTACGTGGAAGGTATTTTGACGATGTTTCCTGAGAAAAAAACTTGGGCAGATGCCAATTCTACCATGCGTATTGCTTATGGTAAATTGGAAGGTTCTGCTCCTGTTGATGGCATGAAATACTTGCACTATTCTACCATCAAAGGGATCATGCAAAAATACGATCCAGAGAATCCTGATTTTGAACTTCCTGCACGTTTCTTGAAATTATACGAAGAAGGCGACTGGGGGGATTACGAACAAGATGGAGAACTTTGGGTTTGTTTTACAGCCTCCAATCATACTACTGGAGGAAACTCTGGTAGCCCTGTCATTGATGCTGACGGAAACTTGATGGGCATCAACTTTGATAGAAGTTGGGAAAGTACCATGAGTGATTTTATGTTTGACGAATCTAGATGTCGTAATATTGTCGTTGATGCTCGCTATGTACTTTGGGTAATTGACAAATATGGTGGTGCTGGCCATTTGATAAAAGAAATGAAATTAGTAAAATAAGCACTAACGCTCGTTAGTTTTGAAGGCTTGATTTTCTTAGAAAATCAAGCCTTTTTTATGCTATTTATCTTCCTCGAATTTAGTTTTTCGTCATATTTTGTCTAAATACTGAATTAAGTCTCTTCTAAAAAGTTAAAATATTGTTTATTAATGATTAATAACTTATTTTTATAGTTACACAATTATGAATTTCTTAATTATGGCAAAATTCATTGACTATTGATAAATTTATTATATTGTATTAATACACATACATTTACCTTATACTAAAATGAATTATTTTTCTATCTTTTATTTTTAACAATACATTACTTTGTGGAGAACCCGAAGACTCAGCTTAGCTAAATCCCACGAACTAAAAGCGATAGCGCTCACGAAGTAAGTATTAACAATAAAAATTCACAAAGAACAAAATATAGTCAGATTGATCAATCTGAATAGCTTAATTCTAAACAAACTCACACAAATTTATTTTTATGAAACAATTATTTACACTATTTTCTTTAGTTATTAGCACGTCACTTTTGCTAGCACAAAATATTGATTATGAATCCCGTATTACGAGATTCTATGGTAGCAACTGTGGCAATGATCCAGGTTTCTCAACAACCGAGGAACACACTTGGCATGGTTACCTTTCTGATAATGTCAATACTTCCGAAACCTATTCTGGATGTGTTCAAAGAAATAATAATGGTGCTGTAACTCAAACTGGAACGTATGCATCACGCAATCAAAATAACGTAACTGCTACCCAAATTAGAACACGTATTAATGCCTATGAAGATGACATGGGAAGTCGTTGTTCTTACGATACAGGTTTCAACAGTGACGATTGTCGTGCCAACCAAACCTGTACCTATAACTTTACAACGCCATTAGAATATCAATTTACTGCTGCTAATCAAACTTGTGGTTCAGGAGATTACAACATGACCACCTTTTACCAATATCGCTATGCCACGACGACTATTCCTTTAGCGGTTGAGAACAGTACCTTTGGATTTACAACAGGAGGTAATCGCCCTTTTTGGGGTTCACTAGGCACTTGGGCAACAAATGGAAATGATTGTGCCACCTCAGGAACGATTACACATAATCAAACCTCTTCCTTTTCTACCACAGTAAATTGTATTGATCAAGTGACCTTTAGATGGAATGTTTCTTCTGAAGCTAGTTATGATTTTTTGAGATTTTATATTAATGGTAATGAACAGGCTAGTATCTCAGGAACACCTGGCTGGGCTACTAGAACCTTCAACCTAGACCCTAATATTGATAATGTACTAGAATGGCGTTATACTAAAGATGGATCTGTCTCTAGTAACCTAGATAGAGGTTTTGTCGATCAAATAACGTATAGAAACTATACCGTTCCTGTCGCAGGAACTAATTTTGGTACCAATCAATGGAATGTCTCTGCTTATAATGGTAGAAGTATCGCCTTAAACGGAATTACTTACCGTGGTTATTATGTTGAGAACAATCTTAATATTAGCACAACAGGGCATTGGGCATCTAATGCTTCGCCATCTAGTGCTCCTAGTTATGATGGTTGTTCTGTTGGTACAGACAACCATACTTTTGTACACAAAAGACGAGGCTTTCCTTGTGGAGTCTATAATCTAAATATAGCTGGGCATGACGATGAAATTAGTGTTTATGTAAATGGGGTTCAAGTTTGGAGTTTTATTGGTTGTTGTACCAATCACGGAACGGTTTGGACAGGCTATTTAACGTCTAGTTCTACCGTTGAAATTAGAGTAGGTGAAGGCGGTGGAGGTTCCAATCTAACGATGAACCTAGTTGACATTACGCCTGCTTTAGTCGGTGGTGCGGTTACAGGAACACAGTCTATTTGTGCAGGAGTAACTCCGACGAACCTGGGTTCTAGTACGGCTGCCAGTGGAGGAACATTGGCTTATACTGGCACTAATTATCAATGGCAACAAAGTACAGTAAACTGTTCTACTGGCTTTGCTAATATTGGTGCTGCAACAGCAGCAAGTTACAACCCGCCAAGCGACCCAGGGCAAACGACTTATTATCGTAGACGCATTACAGATGCTTGTGGCACTGTGGTGTATTCTAATTGTATCACTGTAACAAGAAACCCTTTGCCGAATGGCAATCTAGCAGGTGCGACACCTATCTGTGTGGGCAATTCAGGAAACATTCAATTTAATGCTACTGCGGGCACAGGTCCTTGGGATATTATTTATAATAGTACAACACTTAATAATATTGCAACAGGAACAAGTATTCCCGTCAGTCCAGGAAGTACGACAACTTACACCCTAAGTTCTATTACCGATAATAATGGTTGTGTTCGCACAACAGGTCTAGGAACGAACGCAACAGTTGTTGTAAACACCAACTCTACGGCACCTACCATTGCAGCCGTAACAGGCAAACAATGTCCAAATGCTACGATTACCTTAACGGCTAGTGGTGGTACTGCGGGTACGGGTTCTAATATCAACTGGTATACCGGTCCTAATGGTACTGGAACTAGTTTGGGAAGTGGCAACTCGATCAATGTTGCTGCAAATGCTTCTACGACTTATTATGCTCGTAGACAAGGAACTTGTAATACAACAGCAGATGACACGGAACTTGTAGAAGTTAAAGATTATGTTTATACACCAACAGGAACTACCGTTTCTGTTGGCTATTGTACCGACAATGCAGGTTGGAATCATTTTTATGATGCAAACGATCAAATTATCTTCTCTGTAGAAGGCAATTTAACGGGTGCTACAGTGACTCCAGTGGTGACTATTACCAATAACGGCACGTACTACCAAACAACGCTAGGCGCTGTTGGTTCTTGTGTCAATGGATGGAGTCCAGGAGAGGAGCTTTTTGAGTTGCCACGTAGTTGGAATGTTAACTTTGTTGGAACCTTAAATCCTCCTTACAACCTTCGCTACTACTTCCCTGCTAGTGAAAGAACAGATGTGGAAACTGCCGCAGCGAATCATATTGCAGCAAATGCCGCTTGTTCTTATTCCTATAAATACGCAAATCCAAACAGTTTCTATTGGTTCAAAAATGTAGGTGCCACTTATGTTGCCCCTCTATATGACCAACCTACTAAATTATTAGCAACATCAGGCACTACTGTTGGAGGGCTTAATTATTCAGAAATTGCAGGTATTACTAGTTTTTCTGGTGGTTCTGGAGCAACGGCTTTGTCGCCAGATATAGACTTGCCTGTTGAGTTTTCTGATTTTAAAGGTTGGAACGACAATGCTGTAAATGTCTTGCAATGGATTACAGAAACAGAATTGAACAACGAGCGTTTTGAAATTGAACGCAGTATTGATCTACAAGATGGTTTTACAACAATTGGTGTTGTGAATGGTGCTGGGAACAGTACAGAAATATTGACTTACTTGTTTGAAGATACGGCTCCAATGTTAGGCGTTAACTATTACCGTTTGCGTCAAGTAGACTTTGATGGTTCGTTTGCCTATTCTAAAATCATTGCCATTGATGTCAAGGGTTTAAAAGGGGCGCAAGTCTTCTTCCCTAACCCAACTTTAGATGTCGTTAGCTATCAATTTAGTACAAACGAAAAAGAAGCTTTGAACATTACTATTATTGACGTTTTAGGCAAAACAGTAGCAGAAACGGTTTACCAAACTAATCCAGGTATTAATACCACAAGAATTAACTTGATGCCTTATCCTGCTGGAACTTATGTAATCAAAGTACAAAATAGTGCTGGTGAGATCATCGCTACAGAGCGTATTATTAAGAAAACACCTTAATATCTGAACGAAAGATACACTTACTCTAATACTATAAACGCCTCTATTCTTGATTGAATGGAGGCGTTTTTTTATTGCAAATTATACGAAACTGAATAATTCCTCTTGTAATAAAAGCCCTTCATTATCACAAAACAAAAAAAAGCGAATCAAAAGTGATTTCCACCTTCAATTCGCTCCGTATTTAATTATCCGTATTTAGACAGTTCGTCTAGTAACGTTTTTTCTTTGCTTTAAAAGAAGCAGATTTACCACGCTTACTTCTATCCCCTCTGTCACTTCGGTCATTGCGATCTCCTCTATCACTTCGATCGCTGCGCTCTCTTCTATCCCCTCGATCGTTTCTATCCCCTCTATCACTACGTTCTCTAGATTTTCCTCCGTCTCTACGCTTGAACTTTCCACCACCGCCAGAGCGACCTCTACTGCCACTATCTCTTCTACTCTCTGTTCGGTCAGAAGTACGTTCAACAAGCACATCGATTCCAGACACTTTCAATCGTCCAGAATTCGCTAACATTTCAGCTTCATAAGCTTTATCAATCTCAAAGAAAGAAAAGCCTTTCATGATTTCGATTTTGCCAATTTCTACTCCTTTTGCTTTCAGACTGTCATTAATCAGACCAATCATTCTAGGAGCCGTTACTTTATGCTTAGAACCAACATTCACGTAAAAACGAGCAAAATTAGAGTTTTCACTTCGCTCTCTTCTACTACCACGATCTTCACGAACACGTCTTCCTTCTTTACCAGGCGTAACATTCAAGTCTGGCGCATTTTTATAATAACTCAAGAAACGCTCAAACTCTAGCGTGACAAATTTTTGAAGAATCTCTTCTTTCGAAAAAGAAGCCAATTGCTCATAAACCATCGGTAAGAATTTCTCGATACTTGGATCAATCTCTTTGGTTGCAATTTTATCAATTGTTGCCAACATACGTTTCTCACAAACCGCTTCTCCTGTTGGAATCAATCTTTGCTCAAACTTTTGATTGATCTTTTTCTCCAGAAGACGAATTTTGTGCGTCTCTTTTGAGGTTAACAAAGCAATAGAAATACCTTTTTTACCCGCACGTCCTGTACGACCACTTCTGTGAATATAGTTTTCTAATTGATCTGGAATTTTATAATGTAAAACGTGTGTCAAATCACTAACATCAATACCACGAGCAGCTACATCGGTAGCGACTAATAATTGAATGCTTTTCTTGCGAAAACGTCCCATTACATAATCTCTTTGTGCTTGCGACAAATCACCATGTAGGGCATCTGCAGAATAACCATCTGCCATCAACCAATCGGCAACCTCTTTCGTTTCTGCACGAGTACGACAGAAGACAATTCCATACATCTCTGGAGAAATATCTGCAATACGCTTCAAAGCACGGTAACGATCCGAAGAACGTGCCACACAATAAACATGCTTTACATCTAAATTCGCAGAGTTTCTTGAACTCACTTCGATTTTCTTAGGATTACGCATGTAGTTTTCTGCTATCGCATCAATCTCTCTTGGCATTGTTGCCGAAAACAACAAACCTTGCTTTTCTACAGGAGTAGAAGCCAAAATAGCATCCAACTCATCTTTAAAGCCCATCGTTAGCATCTCATCAGCCTCATCCAACACTAAAAAGTTGATGTTGCTAATATCCAATTTCCGACGCTCGATCATATCACGAACACGACCTGGAGTTCCCACAACAATATGACAACCTTTTCTCAACAAACGAACTTGTCCGTCCATTGGTGCACCACCATAAACCGATACCGTTTGGATATCTCTATCGTACTTGGTATACGATGCAATATCTTTTGTTATCTGGATACACAATTCACGTGTCGGACATAAAACAAGCGCTTGAATAGCTCTTGAATCTTTGTCCAATTTATGAATAATTGGTAAACTAAATGCTGCGGTTTTACCCGTACCTGTTTGCGCCAAAGCGACCAAATCTTGGTCAGATTCTATAACGAAGGGAATAGCTTGCTCTTGTACTTTTGTTGGAGTCTCAAATCCTAAATCGCCTAGAGCTTTTAATACATTGGGACTTAAACCCAATTCCTCAAATGTTGACATTTTTTCTGTTTCAACGTGTAAAATAAAAAAGCCGCTTAATTCCCCCGTACTCAAAAAACCCTAAAGCAAAAGCGCATTAAGAACATGCTTAAATTGACCGCAAAGGTACGACTTTTTTATTATTATTACGTCTTTTCTTGAAACTATTCTAAAGTTCTTATTTTCAAACACTTGTAGCCGCCCTTATTATTTCAGAACTTTTGAGCTACTTTTACTGTTATAATAACTCGAGTTACGCAAGAACATTTCAGGTAGTATTGAACTTGCTTTTACTTAAAAAATATTGTTTTAATGCGGAATGTTTAATGCCTTTTGGTTGCAAATAGGACATTCAAAATTAAGCATTCAAAATTAAACTATATTTATTGAGCCGTTTATTAGTTTTCAGCAGCCTAACTATTTTTAGTTCGCTTTGCTCATGAGCGCTGCGCTTTAAGTTCTGCGTAACATCAGATAATAAGTGCAAATTACTATCTAAAACAATTGAATTAATTTCATACCTTTAGGTTTATTTCTCATTCAATCTTCAAAAAATCATGTTTTACTCTGCTATTGGCTATCTATTAACCTTGTTTATGGCTTTCACCATAATTCCTTTAGTTGCATTTTTATTAAGAATGCTTTTAATCATGCTTTTTTCTAAAATTTATTGGAACCTTACCTCGGACAAATCTCCTGTTAATTTATTGCAATTTTCAATTAAACTAGCACACCCGCTTGGTTTTGTAACCGCTATATTTCATGGTTTTGCAGCACTATGGATGGGTGTTGTTCTTTTTAATGGCATGGGTCTAAAATTAGATTTGTTTCTACCTGGAATCTTAATCTTTACCTTTATTTGGTTTGGTATTAAGCGCATTGGTAATCCTGCTAAAGTAAATGTCGAGGGAGAGGCGACGAATAGAATCACTACGACGAATTCTGATGGAGAAGAAACAACGATTATTATCAATCCAGAAATGGAGGATAATTTGAGTACAGAGCAAGATCCTATGAAAATGCTCAACGATCAAATGAAAAATCAATTAAAAGACCAAACCAAAGAATTCATGCAAGGGAATACGATTATTGGTTTGATGGGAAAAGTAACGGGCATCGCTCTAGGCGCCATGTCTTATATTTCTATGTAGGAATAGTTTTCGCAACTTACTGCATCCAAACCCAGTCTTGATAAGTCCCTTTAGAGCTAATTAGTTCTATCTGATACATCCCTGTTGTCAAGGATTCAAGTCCTAAACTAAACGTTACTTCCTTAGCTAAAACTTCATAAGTAGTCCTATAAACGACCTTATTATAAGAATTCCGTACCAAAACCTGCACGGTTTCTCCTTCATGAGCATTGGCATACAAAGACAAAACAGCTTTTTCCAAAAGCACTTTGGGAGAAAGCACAAACTGCGGTTTAGCTTGTTCTTTCAGTATCATAACAGAAGGACTATAGGCGACTTGATTTCCATATTGATATACTTTTTTTAGTCGATAATAATTGTCTTGCTTCATCTGAAAAGGCACTCTTACACCATAAGGGTTTTGATAATTATTCAATCCAATACTTGGTCTTTCAGCACTTTCTATCCAATCTTTATGATTCATGCTATGCTCTAAAACATAGCGAGCATTATGATACTCATGCACGCCAATCCAACGCAACATAATGCGATCTTGCTTGGGCGCATCCAGTTTTAATTCCAACATTTCTGTTTGAATAAAAGCAGGAGTACCAGCAGCAGAACAACTCGTTGCATCTCCTATCCTTTTGGTCTTATCGAGTACTGTTTGATAACGATACTGCATGCCTTCTGCCTCATTGATCTCTGCAAAATAAGTCCCTCCTTTTCGACTGACAAAAATACGCCCCTCCTTTGTCATCCAAGTATTCGTTCCTTTGCTAGAAGACACTTCTGGCAGGTCAACTATTTTTTTTCCAATCGCAATGTCTTTGGTTCCAAGATCTAAATATTGAATTCTAGATTTTACGCCAATACTATAGAGCATTTTTTTGATAGGATGGTAGGCTAAATTCGTAAAAGCACCACCTGTTGGATTATAACTTTTGACAAATTTACCTGTGTTAATATTCACCCAATACAAACTATCTTCTTGAGGTGCATAAGCACAGAAAACGCCTTCCATCAAAGCGCCCTTTGTTAATGCAGTCTTTAGAAGCTTCCCGCTTTTTTCTTCTATTGGAACCCAAAGTGCTTGAATGGCACCCGATTTATAAATTCGAAGCAATTCGTGGGTCATGGTATCAAAACTATACATAAATCCATCTTCCTCGCAATAGGCTAATGCGCTCAAAGGGCGTTCAAACACAGGCAATATAGGCACCCAGCCGATGGCTCCACTCCCCTTGGCAGACAAAACATTCAATTGATTGTCGATCAATTGATACAATCCAGCAGAACATGAAAAATCGTACGATTGATGGATTGTATTCTTCTGTGCGGCACCTTTGGTTCCGATTAATAATAGAACGAAACAGACTCGATAGATTAATGGATTCATTCAAATGATTCTGCTATGAAAAGAAAAAAATTTAAAACGTTCGTCTAAAAGTAGCCTACTCAACAAAAAATGAACATTAGTTTGAGTATATTGCAATTAGGTATGGTCAGAAAATAAGTTGAACAAAATTTGAAGCTAGATTTTTGTTTCAAATTTGGCTAAAGATAAGAAGTGTAGCGGGCTACACGCCCGAATTTTTAGTAAAATTTGAGGCAAAAAGATTATTCAAATGTTCAAGTTATTTTTTGACTCTTCCTCATCACCTGAAACAATCACTGTACCAAATGGAATCTCGCAAACATTTATGCCAAAGTTGCCACTGCTTAGTGGAAGAAGATGCTAAATTTTGTAGTATTTGTGGGCAAAAAAAGATAGTAAAAACACTTTCTTTTAAAGAACTAATAGGAGATTTTTTTTCTAATATATTTTCCTTAGACTCCAAGTTTTTCAGAACCTTTGGTCGGCTTATTTTTCGTCCAGGCAACCTAACCAACGAATATGTTGCAGGAAAACGCCAACGCTACTACACCCCCATTCGTCTGTTTTTATTTTGGTTAACCATTGCCTTTATTTTGTTAAATCTTGTCTTCTCTGACCTCCAAAAAGACAGCAATAGAATGGATCAAGAGGTACAAGTTGAAACCTATAAAGATTCTTTGCGCATACAATTTGATGCCGTCTTTACCGATTCGATTAGTCAACAAAAGTTAGATAGCTTATTACCCAAAGAGGGCGTCTTAAAAGACATGGAAACCTCTTTCTTTTCTATTAACTTTGATGATAGTATTTCTATGAAAGATTTATATTTGCTAGAGTCCGATGCTATCATAGAAAAATACAACATAACTAATTTTTGGAAAAAACAACTGGTCTCCCAAATGGCAAAAGCAATGAAAAGTCCAGGCGATTTTCAAATGTACTTATTAAGTCATTTATCTTGGATCATCTTTGTTTCTATTCCTTTTATTGCTTTAACACTGAAACTATTATACATTCGACGCAAAAAGCGTTATATCGAACACCTTGTTTATATACTGCACCTGCACACCTTTGTATTTATAAGCTGTTCTATTTTATTTGCTTTCTTATTAATGAGCTCTAAACTAGATGATTCTATTTGGCCTCTTCTGTGTACTTTAGGGGTAAGTGGTCTGTATTTCATTATTTCCTTGAGAACCGTTTATCAACAATCTTTATTAAAAACAGGCTTAAAAATTGGGCTCTTCTTTGTCTTTTATCCTATGATAATAGGCTTTGCCTTTATTATTTTCCTATTAATCAACTTCTTCGCCTTCTAAAAAGTAACGGAAGGTTTTGTCGGCTTTTTCTTTTGGAACAAATCCACTCGATGTAGTTCTGGAATCAGCACCCCAATGGCAGCTCCAATTAAGTAACCTGTTACTACATCTGTCCAAAAATGTTTTCCTGCTTGCTGTCTCAAAACGCCCGTTACCGCAGGAAAAGTAGCCGCTGCTGCCCAGACCCAAGGAATGGCTTTGCTTCCTTTGTTATAATCTTGAAAAATCTTTGCGGTCATAAAACACATGGCTGCTGTGACAGAGGTATGTCCAGAGAAAAAAGCATATTGAGCATCTTTTTCCTGCTTGTAATGCAAATCAACTTGTTCATTGTATACAAATGGACGAGGGCGTTTGAGTATGTTTTTAGTCAAACTTGTCAAGGCTCCTGTTACCGCAACTACCTCTCCATACATCAAGCCAATTTTTAGATAATCTTTTCGAATATTTCGGTCTGCCAACAAAACAAATGGTACCGCAAAACTGGTATACAAGAACGCATCACTCACTCTAGCCACTGGTTTGGACCAATTGTAGGTCGTTGCTCGATCCAATTCCCAAACATCGTTTCTATCCAAAGAATTGATATAATTTTCCGTTAGTACAGGCGTCCTACTATCTAGAATCAAATAGGTAACGCCCATGCCTACTCCTGCCGTAATAATAGGAACATCTACCGCCCAAGATAGACGATATGGAGAGGAAAAAGTGGTATCGTTCGTTTGTCCAAAACTAAAAAATGAATTCAATAAAAAATAAAGAAAGCATAGCTTTTTCATGGATTGCTAGGTTTGTTTTTTTTGATGGTAACCATTTGCTGTAAATCAACCACTTGTTGGTAAGGAAGTGTCATAAGATTCAACAACAAACACTATGCATACTGTTTTACCAAGAACACAATAAGTACAATCGTTGCAATAATAGACAAAATCAAACCCGCCACTTTAAACCAAGAAGTAGGTTTTGTACCATGAATTTTTCCAGTTTGCCCGTTGACTGCAAATTGATACGTTTTATCATTATAAATATAAGAACAAATCCAAACAGGTAGAACAACGTGCTTGAAGGTCTGTCCCCAACGTTGAACATCAATAGATAATCTTCGCTGTGTATCTCCGCCCAAAGCCGTGCCTGCCATTTCTCTTAACTCCTCTGTCATTTGCTTTTCGGCAACGTGATACCCATCCAATACATCTAGGCTGTAAATTTCTGCTTCCCAGCCCACCATTAAGGTATTCGAATAGTTAACAACCTCCTTCAAATCAAAGGGATAAATTGGTGTGATTACTTTGTGTGGCAATCCTTTGGAAGCGACGATTAATACGTCGTCAAAAAAATGATCAATGGTTCCTCTTTTATCCTTCCAACGAGTCTTCTTGACTTGACGAGTTTTCGATTCTCCATCACTATCGGTATAGTGTTCTGTTTCATAATAATAATACCCCGCTTCCCCAGACCAACGAGTATAGGTTTTGGTATCATAGGTCCAAAAAGGAACATAAATGCCGTGTACATCTCCTAATTCTGCTAGAGTCTGTAACTTATTGGGTTTGAACCAACCTTCTTGAATCCAATCTTGAAACTTCTTTTTGGCTTCTGCACCGTCTACTTGAAAAGGAATGATTCCTTGCGGTTTAATCAAATTCTTTTCTAGCGCAGATTCATTTACTTTCTCGGAGCCACAAAAATTACAACGTATGGAAACTTTATCATCTTCAATCATGATTCTAGAACCACAACTGTTGCAATCAATTACCTTTTTATGAATTTCTTTAGGCGTAAAATACGACATGGATCGAACAGCACTCTCCAAGGATTGTTCCTCCACTAAATCACTGGCTTGATCATAAGGTTTGACAAAGCCACAATGATTACAATTAATTTGCTTTTTACTAGCCGAATAGCTGAGTTCGCTACCACAACTAGGGCAAGGCAATTCTAATACATTTTTTAAAAACTCTTGATTTTGTTCGAATTCATCCATAATTGGGTAATTTATTTTTTTTAACGAGGGAAGTGGTAAGCTTTAAAGTAAGGATTAATAACTAAAAACTAAACAGTACTCCTTAAATTTATAGAATTACACTAGGTTTATTTTACCTGTCATAATAAATATTATCTAATGTTACGCAAAACTTAAAGCGCAGCGCTCATGAGCATAGCGAATAAGTAACCGTGGAGCTAACTAAAATTAAGTTGTAAAGAACTCAGGTGTAGCTTAGCAGATGCTTCTAATATTCACCAAGCAAACTGGGAAGAACTTGAATGTTTAATTTTTAATACTGAATGGTATAAAACATTAAAAATTCAGCATTAAA
>CALDEP010000418.1 GCA_937942475.1 uncultured Aureispira sp. | reverse complement strand
ACAGATATCCAAACAGCATGTAATAGTTATACCTGGATAGATGGAAACAGTTACGCAAGTAATAACAATACAGCGACGTATACATTAACAAATGCAGCAGGCTGTGATTCAGTAGTGACCTTGAATTTGACGATTAATAATTCAACGACAGGAACAGATATCCAAACAGCTTGTAATAGTTATACCTGGATAGATGGAAACAGTTACGCAAGTAATAACAATACAGCGATGTATACATTAACAAATGCAGCAGGCTGTGATTCAGTAGTGACCTTGAATTTGACCATTAATAATTCAACGACAAGAACAGATATCCAAACAGCTTGTAATAGTTATACCTGGATAGATGGAAATGTGTATACATTAAATAACAACGTTGCAACACATACGTTAACGAATGTAGCAGGTTGTGATTCAGTTATAACGTTAGACTTAACGATTCATACCATCGATACAATAGTTACTCAAAGTGGGGTGACCTTAATGGCAAATCAAACAGTAGGGGTGTATCAATGGATAGATTGTAATAACGGAAATGCGCCAATCGCAGGAGCAACAGCTCAAAGCTTTACAGCACTAGCGAATGGAGATTATGCGGTAATTATTACCGTTAATAACTGTATAGATACATCTAGTTGTTTTAATGTTGTAGTGAGTTCTATTCCCACAACAATGGATGAAAAGACGGTTCGTGTTTATCCTAATCCAACAATCGGACAAGTAACAATAGAATTTGAGGAAGTAATAAAGAATGGAAAAGCTCGTTTGGTTGATGTGAACGGACGTTTATTATTAGAAACTGTTTTAGATGGACAACAAACTATTCAATGGAATATCAATGAATTTCCTACCGCAGTTTATTTCTTAGAATTACAAACCTCAAAAGGAATTTATAAGAAAAAAATTATCAAAGAATAAAAGTGATTCAAACAAAAAGAAACCACTCAAGGTGATTTGGGTGGGGGTATTTCTCTAGTGCCGTTATTTAATTTTTGTCAACTCATTAAAATTGGACAAAAATCAGGCTTTAAAGCAAAAAAAAAGGAGCATTTTCTATTTTTTTTTCTCAAAGTCAACTTTTTTGTTCCACCCAAATCACCTTGATTTAAAGAAAAAGTCCTACTAATCCTTTTAGTAGGGCTCTTCCTTTTTTAGAGCCTTGTAATGCTTTGACTATTCTGCCTTCAGCTTTTTTATAATACGAAAATGAAGTAAATGATATCGTATAAATAAAAAAATATATACTTTTAATTTAAAACTCCACACGATTTGCAAAAGAACCATAATATTTAATGTTAAAAAAAAAAAAGGCACTTTTGTGAAACAATTTTGAGCTTAGCCCGTTAAATATTGTGTAAGCTTCCGCACAAGCTACTGTTTGAAATAAACATTTGATTTAGGATATATACTCTAAAAATCCTTTTTATTAAAAAAATCAAACCAAGTTAATCGAACTAAGATTCCTAAAATCTTCACTGAAAAAAAATTCTACTTATCAGCTCTAATGGCAACCCTTGTTGTTATTAAGTGAGTTTCCTACGTTTTGATAAGCCAAAAGAATATTTAAAATTCAAAAAATAAATTATGTTAAAAATGAAGTATTTATTAATGTTTGTGATGTGTAGTTTTATTTTTATTCAATGTACACAAGATACGGATGGTGAAGATCAGAAGGAGGTTTCTATTCAATTGACGGATGCTCCTATTGATGATGCAGATGTAAGTGCTGTATTTGTAACAGTAGCGGAAGTAAAAGTGGATGGAGAAACATTTAGTGGTTTTTCTGGAAAGAAAACTATTAATGTAAAAGCATTGCAGAATGGCTCTGTAGATGCGCTAGGAACTGCAAATTTGGATGCTAAAGCATATAGTAATATTACTTTAGTCCTAGATTTAGACACCGATGCGCAAGGAAATGCGATGGGATGTTATGTTGAGCGTGCCAATGGGACGAAGGAATCTTTGGCAGGTTCTGCAACTGGAACAATAGAAATTACCTCTCAAGGAGCAATTGATTTGGCAACAGAAACCCGTTCTGCTGTAGAAGTAGTATTGGATTTTGATTTGCGTAAAGCCATTAAGGCTAATTCTAATGACTACGATTTTGTGAGTTCTGCGGAATTGTCCTCATCTGTAAGAACGGTTGTAAAACATGAAACAGGTACGGTAAAAGGATCTTCTACAAATAATTCTGGGGCGAACAATGACAAAGTTGTTGCCTACATATATACTAAGGGAACTTACAATAGCACTGAAAAAAATCCACAAGGAACAAGCAATATTCAGTTTAAAAATGCAGTAAGTAGTTCTACTGTAGATGCAAATGGAAATTTCCAATTGTCTTATTTGAAAAGTGGAGAGTATGATGTTATATTTGCCGCCTATGATTACGATGCTCAAAACAAAGCAGACTTTAAGGGAACGCTTGAAGTAGGAGGCTTATTAAGTGGAACAATACTAGGAGCGGTAACCGTAGATGCAGAAGCACAAGTTACTTTAAGCTTCAATTTTACGGCATTATTACTATAATTCGATGATTCAAAGAAAAAATAACCTACCAATAATGGATTAGGTAGATAAAAATAGATAGCTTAAAATTAATCGAGCTAATATGGTTTATAATTATAAAGAAAAAAAACACCAGAAATGAAAAAGTTATTAAGTCTAGTACTATGTGCATCAGTTGCAATTGGAATGTCTTCTTGTGACGAAACGGAAAATATTTTTTGTTACGAATGTTCGCACCCAAGTAAGTGTGATGTTGAGATTTGTGACGAAACGGTTACTCCAGAAGGAGGTATTTGTAATATTCTTCCATCAAGCAGTGGTTCTACCAATGCAGAGTACAAAAATGCTTATGAAGCAGATGGCTATACTTGTAGAATTCAATAATTCTGAATGTTAAGTCCACAACAAATTATAAAAAAGCCTATTGGAATTCATCCAATAGGCTTTTTGCTTTTGTAGTGTCTCTCGGCTTAAATTAAGCAACCTCTTTTTTGCGAAATACGGAAAAAGATAAGCCAACTAAGAGCAATAAAAAAGCGGCTCCTCCTGCAAACCAAATCCAGGTATTATTTTTCTGAAGCGCAGGAACGTCATCTGTATCTCCAATCAAAATATAAGGACTCCATAAAAATGGATGTGCTGTAAAGTCGCTTGCATTTTTGATGTAATCCAACTTAGAAAGATGCAAGGCTTCGTCTTTATCCATCCCTTGTTGTAGATAGACATAGTAAGCTTGAATGATATTGTAGGTCGATTGATCGTTTACACTCCATAAAGTAGTAAAAATACTTTTAGCCCCTGCATAAGAAAAGCCTTTTGCTAAACTCATAATTCCTTCTCCTCTGAAATTTTTTCCCAAGGCAGTTTCACAAGCACTCAAGACGACCATTTCAGCATTTAGCTCCAAGTTATATAAATCACTTACGTATAAAAACTCATTCTCTTGATCATCTTCTACCTCTGTAAATGCTAATAAAGAGTAATCAGGATCATTGCTATTCGCCATTCCATGTGTTGCAAAATGAATGATTTTGTAATCAGAAGCAATGGCTTTAAATTGATTTTCTGTAGCCGCTTCGTCTGCAAAAACAGTTCCTTCTCCTAGCAAAGTATTGATGTTTTCAATTTCTGGTTTGTTAAAAGCCAAAGGAGACAAGGCAAAACGTTTTCCTCTAATGACACTAGCAGCACTTTCTCCAAAAGAAGGCGCAAAACCAACATAAGTATAGTCTGTCGGCAAATGCTCTTTATACATCATTTCTTTGAGCAAGGTAGCAGAATAAGAGTAACTGATTAAATGCTCTTGTAGTAAATAAGGATGTGATCGATAGTTTTCTGGATGACTAACTTTTTTTGTTAATAATGGTTCAAAAGGCATGTCACACATCGGACCAGCAGGAATAATAATTAAACGACGAGGAAGTTTACCTAGAGGCTCAATTAAACTTTGGTATAATTTATAGGCTTGATCGACATATTGGCTGGCGTATTTAGATTTGATTTGTTCGTTGCGCTCTTTACTAGATAAGAAATAGCCATAGATACTTTTTCTGAAGTTACCCACTCTACTCATCATGTTTTCTTGACCATCCAAGGTGACTATTTCAAATTCTGTTTTGGTGATTTTGAATGCAAAAACACTAGAATCACCAACAAAATATTCTATAAAACCCTGATCTTCTTTTAACAATTCACGCATTTGAGCCAAATTAAGAATCTCAAGGTTGTACTTTGTTTTATAATATTGAGGATGGTTGAGTTCCAGTTCTTTCAAAAAATCTTGATACGCTTTATTTTTTATAAAAATACGCTTCTTCAATGTTTTGATGTCCTCCACTAGTTTTGGATTGTGTTGCTGAGTCAACAGAAAAACTTCCTGTTTCAAGTCAGCAATATCCAATTTAAGCTCTCTTTCTTTTATTAAGTCGGCTTCAGATAATCCAGCCACTTGTTTCGCTTTTGTAGCTTGAAAAGATTCCAATAAAGTCAATCCTTTACTTTTTTCTGAGTAATACAAAGCCAATTCCTTGTATTTAGGATCGCTAGTTTCTTTTGCCAATGCCAAGCAGATTTCAATGCCATTTTCATAAGCATCTAGTGTCAAATCAGACCAAGATATGTTAGAACCACTGTTAGAAAAGTCAGCACGAATGTGATCAACCATCTTATCAAACAGTTGGATGGTTTCTAGTGCTGCCTCCAATTTTTTTGGATCTGCTTTTCCATACTTATAATAAAGATACCAGGTACGAGCTTTAGAAGCCAATACATCCGTTATGGCATCATTACTTAAATTTACTTTACTTGCTTCCAAACTTGGTAAGTTCCCAATGTCCGTTTGGTTATAATCGCCTACAACAACACTAACTAGTTGTTTTTGATAAAACTTTAGAGCGGTTTCAAAATCGCCTTTAGAGCGATGAAACATGGCAGTAATACCAAGCATTTTGAAGTTCTGGATACTTTTTGCTTCAAATGAGGCTGCACTTAAAGCAGTTCCTTTATTCAAGAATTTTTCTGCCGTTTCAAATTGTTTTTTCTCAATCATTACAGAACTTAAATCAAATAAGATTTGAGTACTATAACTATTTTTTTCAGGCAAATGGTCTACAGCAATTTTTAACGCTTTTTCATAATAAAATTGCGCAGAGTCTAAATTGATAGAAGGCGTTGGGCTGTTTCTGCTAAACCTGAAATAAGAATAAGCAATATTTCTATAACAATTGACCTGATTTGTATAATCAAAAGCAGGCCCTTTAAATAATTCTAGCGCTTTTTGAAGATAAATAATATCTTCTCCTTCTTGTTTTAACTCCGTTAATGTAAGTCCTTTTACTAAAAAAGCATGCGCAAGTGCAGCGTCATCTCTTGAGTCATTTTCTTCTAAAATTCTGATTGCCTGGCTTTGAAAGTCTAAGCTTTTTCTGAAATTTCCAACATCTTTATAATTGTTACCTATTTCAATATATAAACGAGCTAAGACATTGTCATCATCTTGTAGCGTTAAGGCTTTTTCTAAATATTCTGTTGCTCGATTATAACGACCAGATAAACCTCCAATGATGCCTAAATTTCCATAATCACGAGCTAAGTCAGGATCGTCAGGGTCAATGTTTTCCCGAACAAGCAGTGCTTGTTCTAAGGCTGGTAAAGCTTGCTTGTAATCATCTAAGGTATAATGTATTTTTCCGATATTTTTATGCAATAAAGATAAAGCCAAACCTTCGTAAGAAACCGATTTTGCTTTGTCAATGTATGTATTTGCTGTGTTAATTCCTTCTTCATAGTTTTCTAATTGAATTAAATTAGAAACGACATTGACACCACAATCAAAATAAGCATCCCAATTGCGTTCTTCTGCATAAATTTTAGTAGCTTTTATAAAGAGTTGGTTTGATTGTTCAAACTGTTCTGCTTCTAAAGCTTCATTTGCTTGTTGAATTAGTTGGTCTACTTCGAAATTACCTTGTCCAAATAAGAACAAAGGAAATAAAAGGAAAAAGAAAAGATATAATAGATTTTTCATAATGAAATTGAATTAACACTAGTTGTGAAATGGTCTATAAGATTTTGTGGACTAATTTAGTCTTTGATGACTTTCTTGCTGAATTGTTTACCGTCTACTTGTAATTGGATAAAATAAATTCCAGTAGCTAGTTGCTGCATGGACAGTTGTGTCTGGTATGTTCCTCCGTCTAATATTTTACTTACAATGATTTGCCCGTGTGCATTAAACAGTCGGATTTCAATGGAATTTGAATTAGAAAATTGATCCAATTCTATTGTTAAATCACTTCCAACAGGATTAGGATAAACATTAAAGGAGGTCTTATTATCGTTTATATTCTGGGTAGAAGTAATATCGGTGTATTCATCACAAATACTTCTATCCGTTATCAAATTTAAGATAGAATCCGCTTTTTGATAATTCAATCGCCCACCAGAGACTAACTTTAGACTATCATTACTTTGCAAGACATCTACGCCATTTAATAAGGCATATTTGACGGCAAAGTAAGTCGCATCAGGATATTTGTCAAACAACAAAGCGGCAGCTCTTGATACCTGCGCTGTAGCAAAAGAAGTTCCTGTAACAGAGACATAGCCATTCATGCTCCCTGCCTGTGTTGTATTGTCTGAACCCTGTGCAGCAAGATCAATAAAGGTATTGTCATAATTAGAATAAGAAGCCAAAGTATTACTAGTAGAATAATCCACGGCTGCGACAGACAGAACATTATCTGTATGAATCGTATCTAAAGGATCATAAATAGAATTAGAGGGCCAATGCATCAAAGAGTCGGCTCCACTAACTTGTTGGTGATCATTTCCAGCAGAGTTGACCACTAAAATACCACAGTCCTTTCCAGCATAATTAATCGTATACTCTAAGATGTTGGAAGGCTCTCCATAATAACCCCAACTACTGTTGATGACCTTGACACGAGCGGTTGCACCATTAGAAGTAGTTCTTTCATAATCAGCAGCGTAATAAATAGCACAAGCAGCATGAAATACCGTTCCTTCTCCATTTTTGTCGGTATATTTTAAAGGTAAAATACCAATATTGCCTGCGGTACTTCCTGTATCAGGAAGTAGATTTTGTTGACTTAATCCTGTAACAATTCCTGCAATAGCGGTTCCATGTCCGTGATCGTCACTCGCATTATTCGTTGAATCTAAAAAATTATAACCCCAAACAGCATCCTGCATACAAGTACTGTTTTGCGAAGCTCCTTCAGAAACATAGGGAACCAAACTGCTATACTCATAGTCAAGCCCAGAGTCGATGATGGCGACTAGTGTGGTAGCGGTCGTATTGCCTGAGCCACTAGGCAAATCTACCGTATCGGGAAGAGGTCCACTGTTCGCAGCCATTAAAGAATAATTAGGTTCTGCACTTAACAGTTCTGGTTTGCCACGAGCAGATGATGCTGAAACTTTGGTTCCTTTACCATTAGATTCTGTCATAGTCGAGGCTGTATCTGAAATTTCCCACAGCTCTAAATTGCCACAAACACAAGACGAAATAGGTTTTGCCCCAATAGAATTCCTACTAGATTCTTTTAGAGAATCTTGTTGTTCAGGGCTGTATTGTGCCAAGGTATCTGGATGAAATTGTACAATCATAGTTTGACACTGAATCGGTCGCCCTGTGGAATCGGTACAAGGACCTACCTCTATTTTTTTATTTTTCATACAAATGGACAACAATGGAAAAGAGTCATTGGTCACACAAGAGGTAAATAAACGGTTGTGATGTACCGTGTCTGTATTATCTAAGTTGTAGATCGCTAATTTATGCTTATGGGTAGAGTCATTTAGTAAACCTAGCGCCCCTGCATAAGAATTGTGTAGACCTGGCCCTGCGGTAAACGTACCATTAGGGTTGACAGTACCAATGTACAAAGGAATCCCTATGGCTGGGTTGATTCGTTCCCAACTGTATTTATTTTGAAGGACATTTATCGTTCCTTGTTCTGGCTCAATGACATTACGACCTGCCTCTATAATAACACTATCGCCTTGATTTCTTCTCTTAATTCCTCCTATACCTATTGAATCTTGATTTGCATACCTAAAATTACCAGGCGCAACGCCCGATTGAGGAGCATAATGATCTTGTAAGGCAACGCTTGTTTGTTTGAATCTGAAGAAACGTTTGAGTCGGAATAAATCTTTGAAATCTAGTCCATTTTGTGCGACATCAATATCAATAAAATTATTAAAACGATTGTTATAATTTAGAACTTGAGTGATATGCGATCTTGAAAGCTGTGGTTTTACTTCTGTGAAATTATTAGCACGTACTCGAAATACTTCTAAAGGAATATTTAAACCACCATTGGCACTACCCGTTTCAATTTGGCTTAAAAAAAGCCAATCAAGGTTTAAAGAACCTTGGAGCTTGTTGTTATTTAAGTCTAAAAAATACAATTCAGGAAGTCCTTGATAGGCATACGTTCCCATAAAAGCACCTGTTGCAAAGCTGTCTCTTGGTGGAGGAAGTGTTCCTGTTAGGTTATTATTCGCTAAGTTCAAATATCTAATAGTTGGAATGTCTTCAAAAAGAGCGATAGGAAGCGTTCCTGTTAAATTGTTATAAGACCAATCAACGATCTGCAAATTGCTAGGAAAACTGCTTATTGTTACTGTAAAAGGAACTGTATTAGTCGTATCCATTGCTGTTGCTGCGTGTAATTCTCGCAAGTTATCTACAAAATCTAAACAGTTTGTAAGGTCTTGGAAATTTTGGATGTTATTATTATTAATACTCAAAATTTGCAAATTTCCAACTGTATTGGTCGTGATATTAATAGACATAAAGTTATTACCATCAAGGTAGAGGTACAATAAGTTTTCCCAGATAGAATTGGTAATATTAAAGAGTTGAAGTGTTCCTGTAAAATTATTATTTTCTAAGCGAACTTTGTTTAGAGAAAAAGAAGTTGGAAGTGCAAAACTGCTTAAATCAGCACTACCTGTTCCCATGGCATTTGTCATGTAGAGCTTTGACAGGTTGTCAAAGTGCTCTAGTAAATAAGTGAAAGTATTGGTATTGGTGTGTGACAATTGGTTATTATCTAAGGATAGATATTCCAGTCGGTGGGATGACAAAGGGAGCTGCGTTTTTAGATTCCCTTGAATACCTGTTAGGTTATTGTTATTTAATATCAAGGAATCAACGAACAGAAGCCCATCTCCAACAAAGAGCGAATCAGGAATGTTGTTTTCTAAAAAAAATGGCGTTAAACCTATGAAGTTATTGCCGTCTAAATTAATTTTCTGCACCCGATAATAGGTGGGGAAACTAGTGTCGTGTAGGGTGTCGATTCCATGCCAGTTGTACACATTGGTGCCAATCCAGCGACTATTAATACCATTTGGTAAATTGCTTATGCTGTTCCAAGAACCAAGACCACCGCCACCATTCGTAGCATCTCTTAAACGTACTAGTGCTGTATAATCATCGGGATGACAAACCTGTGCAAAAGTACTGCTTGAAAAAAGGGCAATAGCTACTATCGTAATAGCAAATTGAAAAATAAAGTAGGTTGTTTTTTTTATAATAAGCATGATAAGTTAGGACAAATGGTACTTTATAGCGAATTGTATCAGTTTGCTATACAAATACCCTTTTTAAAAAATATTCATGGAAGTGATACAGGATTTTTTTGTGTGCTGCTGTCAGTACACACGAATTCCTTTGCAATTTAGTTAAAGCCTGATGGGCATTTAAATAATTTGTTGAAAATGTGAGAGGAGTTAAGAGGAACTTTCTATTTAGGTCCTATTTTGACTTAATAAAAAGCGTTAACGTGAAGGTTTGATAGTAGAGAGAACTCTAATTGAATGATAGATAATGTTTTAATCAACTATTAGTTGTGTTGCGGGACAACCAAAATTTGATTTAAAGCGGGTATAAAATCTATTGATTTTTTGATGGAATAAATTTTATACCCGCTAAAAAATGTCAAATTCTATTTAAAATTTAATAACTTTTTGACTGTATTGCTTTTCATCTACGGTAAGTTGTATAAAATAAACACCAGAAGATAAATTGTCTGTACTTATGTTTGTACTTGTTGTGCCAGAGGGTAAACTTTGGCGGCTTAGCTCTTGACCGTTCAGGTTAAACAGTTTAAGTTCTATATTGTTCAGTGTCAAGCCATAATTAAATTCAATGCTTAATAGATCGGCAACAGGATTAGGATAAATTTTAATCTGGTCTTCTAATCTTTTCAACTCCTTAGTATTCAGAATTACATTAGGGGTACAAACAGACCTATTGGTAATTATATTCAGAATTGAATCTGCTTTTGCATAGTTAATGCGACCGCCAGAGACTAACTTGGTATTATCGGGACTAGCTAAGGCATCTACACCATTCATCAAAGCATACTTTACAGCAAAGTAGGATGCATTGGGATACTTGTCAAACAATAATGCAGCCGCTCTTGATACTTGAGGAGCCGCAAAAGAAGTTCCTCCAACAGTATTAAATCCAGTTGTACTACCAGCTAATGTGGTGTTCTCATCCCAAGGAGCAGCAATGTCAATGTGAAGGTTACTATAGTTAGAAGATGAGTTTAAGGTATTTCCATTTGGCGCTAAACCCGCAACAGATAAAACATTATCTATAGAATCGGGATTGATAGATGGCGCAATAGAATTAGAGGGCCAGTGACGGCTTTCTGGGCTGCCATGTACTTGAATCCCATCGTTTCCTGCAGAAGCAACAATCAAAATATCACAATCTTCGCCAGCATATTTAATCACATTTTCAAGTACAATACAAGGATCGCCATAGTATCCCCAACTGGTATTGATTACACGCACCTTTGCTGTTCCTCCAGAAGTAGTTGGACGTTCATAATCGGCAGCATAACGCATGGCGCAAGCAGCATGAAATAAAGAACCAGAACCATCTTTATCCGTATATTTCAAAGGCAGTATTCCAATGTCTGTTTTCATACTACCAGTATCTGGAAGTATGCTTTCTTGACTAATTCCTGCTATAATACCAGCAACGGAAGTACCGTGACCGTGGTCATCTGTAGCATTGTTATTATCAGCAACAAAGTTGTAGCCAAAGAGTGCATTCGGCAAGCAATTACTAGTACTAGTCGCCCCTTCTGAAATATAAGGGGTTAAAGCAGGATAGTCATAATCCACTCCAGAGTCTATAATTGCTACTAAGGTTTTTGCGGTAGAATTACCCGAACCCGCAGGAATACTGACGGTGTTCGAGTTCGGATTAGACGAACTTTCTAATAATGGATAATTTGGATCAGCACTTAGAAGTTGTGGTTTTCCTCTAGCAGAAGAAGCGGCAACTTTTGTACCTTTTCCATTAGATTCTAACATAGCACGAGCGGTATCTGAAACCGACCAAAGTTCAATTTCGCCACACAGGCATTCTTCAATAAGTTCTGCGCCTAATTCTGCACGAAGCGCATTTCTAAAGGAATCTTGTTCCTGTGTTGTAGGAAATTGTGCTAAGCTATCTGGATCAAATTGTACAATCATAGATTGGCAAAAAATTATTGCCCCAGAACTATCCGTACAATTACCAACTTCTATTTTTTTCGGTAAGGTGTAAAGGGTTAAGCTAGGGAAAGAATCATTTTTAATTTCTGCTCGGTATAGCCAATCCCTATGATTGTTTGAATCTAAAAAAGGAATTGCTAAACGATGAATATTCGATGCAGTGGTATCTGCTCCAAAAAGAAAGGAAGGATCTCCACTAAGATTAGCTGTTGTTAAGTTTTGACTGATAATACCACCCGTTTGTTGTGCCAAGCCTAATATTTCAGTAAATGGAGCTGCAGCACTTCCTCCAGCTAAACTTGCAGTATCTATTCGTTCCCAAGTATATTGATTGGTTAGGTAGTTTGTGGCTGCTGATTCCTCCGCAATGATGCCAGGTCCTGCTGAAAATAAAAGACTACTACCATGTACTCGACGACGAATACCACCAATTCCTAGGTCTTTTTGTGGTGCATAAGCAAATGCCGTAGAATCTAGCCCCACTTGAGGAACGTAGTGTTGAGCACCATTGACTGTAATTTGTTTAAAGTTTAAGATTCGTTTAATTCTAAATAGATCTTGAAAGTTTAAATTATTAGTGTGTAATTCAAGCACCTCTAAATTAGCAAATCGATTGTTAATAAATAAAACAGTAGAAGCAAGCGTGCTGTTTAAAGAAGGCTGAACGACCATAAATTGGTTGTTATTAGCATAAAAAGCTTCAAGTAACATAGGCGTACCAGTGGTCAATAAATTGAGTAATTGATTGTTAAACAACCAATCTATCCTAAGTTCCCCTGTTAATTGATTGTCGCTAATATTCAATTTCTTTAACTTGCTAAGCCCTGAATAACCATCGCTATTGATAGGTGGAGCGACTAGACCTGTAGGCTGAGGTAGTTTTCCTCCTATCAGGTTATTGTGTAGGTATAAGACTTCTATACTAGGCAATCGCTCAAATAAATCAGCAGGTAAAATACCTCGAAGATAATTACCAGATAGGTCTAATAGGGTGAGATTAGCTAAAGGGCTTGTGATTGTAAATTCAAAAGAATCTTGAACACTAGCCGTATCCATCGCATTTTCCGCATACAACTGTTCAAGTGTCAGTACATTGTTCAGTAAATTTTCAAGAGGCTTAAAGTCTTGCAAGAAGTTATCCCCTACATTTAATTTTTCTAATAACATGGGAGAAATAGAGGTAGGGGCATCCAATATCGTAAAGCTATTATCATCGGCATAAAAAGCTCTTAAATTGGAAAACCTACTGGTTGCTAAGCCTGATACATCAAGTATCCCTGTAAAACCATTGTCGCTAAGGTCCAAATAAGTTAAAGTTGGCGAACTGGGCATGGTGTAATTCGTAAGAGCTGTTCCATTGGTAATTAAAGCATTCTCTACCCTCAAACTTTCTAAATTCGTCATCCCTAGTAAAAGGTGCACAAAAAAGGTGGTAGTATTTGCTATTGTATTATCATCTAAATTAAGTCCTTTTAGTGCAGGAGGAATAATGCCTGTCCCTGAATATAAATTCCCCTCAATATCATCAATCCCATTACTATTTAAAGTAATAAATTCTACAAAGTCAAGTTGCACATCAGTGATAATAGAATCTGGCAAAATGGTTATTGTTGTCGCAGGTGCTACCACTAAACTGTCAAAATTAATCGTTCTTATTTTGAAAGAAGCGGACAGCTGATCATAGACGGTATCAATATAAGTTGGAATCCATGTAGCAGGATTGTTAGAAGATAAACCTGGAACTGCATTTAGGCCTAAGTCATTTCGCAATTTAATAATTGCGATAGAATCATTTTGGTTAATCTGAGCAAAGCTAGCAGTAGAAAATAGACTAACTAATACAACAGGCAAAAGCCACTTGAGAAGTTTCATACGTAAATGGTTTTTTATAACCTTTTGTGCGGTGAAAGGTTCGAATTGTGTTTAAAATAAAAAAGAAGTATTTGAAACTCCTTCTAGGGACAAATATTAGAGACTTTTACTTAGACAGGATCTTAATCAACCCTTTTTATTAAAATAGCTGTGATAGGTGTTTTAATGTACCTATTTTCTTTATTGTGAATATGAAAAGTTAAAAATTTTCACTTTTAGTGTCAGGTTTATATTAAAAAGACAGCCAAAAATCAAAATGGTTGCTTTACAGCTTTTTTAAAGTAACGTATAAAAAATAATTAACAATGGGTTTTGTATCTTTTTGTCCTGTACATAGATCTTTTTTTTGATGATAACATTCATTACACTCCTAAGTGAAACTCGTTGTGGGAGCAAGTGAGGTTCCTTATTATATTATATGAATAAGGCATTAAAATGCGCTGTTGTTTTGTGGTCGAAATGAGAGCATCTTCGTCTTTAGGTAAGTTTGAAGTGCTAGGTATTTAAGATCTTTGAAGGTTGAAATTTTCATAACTTATTTATGCGTAGCCCTAAATAGGAATTTAATAACAAAAATTTAGCCGAATTGTCCAAAACAAAATTTAACTTCACGGCAATAAGTATTTTTGTTGAACAAGCTTTTTGTAAAATTGACAGAAATAAACAATCAACTACTTCATTTTCTAAATACTGTTTCACAATGAAAAAAACAGCTTTATACGATAGACATTTCAGTTTAAATGCTAAAATGGTACCATTTGCAGGCTATGAAATGCCTGTTTCTTATACTGGAATAATTGAAGAACATCAGACCGTAAGAGAGCGGGTTGGAATTTTTGATGTTTCTCACATGGGAGAATTTATACTAAGAGGAGCAGGGGCATTGGATCTTATTCAACGAGTAACATCTAACGATGCGTCTAAATTAGAAAAAGGCGATGCGCAATATTCTTGTCTACCAAATGGTAAGGGAGGAATTGTAGATGATTTATTAGTTTATAAATTAGGAGAGGAAGAGTACATGTTGGTGGTGAATGCCTCTAATATGAAAAAAGATTGGGATTGGTTGGTCTCGCACAACACGGGGAACGTTGAGATGAAAGATATCTCGGACGGAACTTCTTTGATGGCAGTGCAAGGTCCTAATGCCGTTAAGGCTTTGGAAGCATTGACGGAAGTTGACTTGGGAGGAATGAAATATTATACCTTCGATAGAGGAACCTTTGCTGGAATAGATAATGTAATTATTTCTGCGACAGGATATACTGGTTCAGGTGGATTTGAAATTTATGTTGCGAATGAAAATGCGGCAAAAATTTGGGATGCCATCATGGAAGCAGGTGCAGAAGCTGGGATTAAGCCAATTGGTCTAGGTGCTCGGGATACCTTGAGGTTAGAAATGGGCTATTGTTTGTATGGGAATGATATTGACGATACAACCTCTTCTTTGGAAGCTGGCTTGGGGTGGATTACTAAGTTAAAGAAAGTGTCTGATTTTGTAGACAAGCAATTTTTGATCGACCAAAAAGCAGCAGGCATCAGCCGAAAATTAGTTGGTTTTGAAGTGTCGGGCAAACGTCCGCCTCGTCAAGGTTATCCAATTGTAGATGCTGAAGGCAACCAAATTGGAATTGTTACTTCAGGAACAAAAGGACCTTCTGTTAATAAATCTATCGGAATGGGTTATGTAGCCAAAGCCTACTCTAAAAAAGAAAGCGCTATTTTTATAGACGTTCGTGGTAAAAAAATAGAAGCAACAGTAGTTGGCTTGCCCTTTTATAAGGTAAAGTAGATTGCTCGTTTAATACTATTTATGTATAAAAAATACACCTAAAGCTTTTAAAGTTTTAGGTGTATTTTTATTTTTTGCTGTTTATTGATAATGACAAATTATAAACCCTCTTTAGGACGAGTGTAGCTAGTCCGATGGTAATAAGTTGCACGATTATAATCTTCGTTCAGTTCTACCACAGTGTGAAAGTCAAGTATTTTGAATTGATATAGGGTGAACCAACTTGCGGGAATTGTATCGCCATCTTCTATTCGTTGGAATAAAATATCCTCATCCGTACTAGTGCCTTCAAAGGAAATAATTCCATCAGAAATTTGAATATTTCTAATAAAAAATCGATAAGAGGAACCAGGACCATAATTCATTGAAAAGGAAATTTCTATTTCTTCTGTTGAATTATCAATAGATAAAGAATGAGAGCAGTTGATGAAATCCCAACCTGTTACATCGTCATTCCTCTTGTCCTGTAAATAATCATAGCTAAAGTAGTGCTCTCCCTTTGGTAGT
>CALDEP010000417.1 GCA_937942475.1 uncultured Aureispira sp. | reverse complement strand
TGCTTCTTGAGGAACAAAAATGGTATCAAAAGTTAAAGAAGGAATCCTTGTCGCTTCAATTTGAATGAAGGGCAATAGGATGCTTGTTAATAAGATAAGTAGCAAAGCAACTCGCCTGATCGGCAAAGATGTCTTATGGCGAAGGACAAAATAATAAATCGTAACTAGGATACTTAAGGTACCAATAGAGACTAAAAGACATCGAATTAAATCCATTCTTAATTGTTTTTAGACAAAAACGTTCTTTTATAAAAATAGGGTATATACTTTAATGCCTGCCCTTGTTAAACGGTATGAGTCGTAAGATTTAAGTAGAAAGTCGTAAGTTTTCTTTTGATAATAAACGACTTACGACTTTCTACTTAAAACTTATATCCTAAGTCAGAACTGCGAAAAACAATCTACGGATTAAAGTTTTACAGAACTTAACAAAGCTACCTTGATATTAATAACTAGGCAAAAAATCTTTAGGATCGACCTTGTTTCCCTCTTCGACAACTTCAAAATGCAAGTGTGGTTTGGTACTCAATCCTGTATTGCCGACCGTTCCAATGACACCAGCTTGTGTAATTTTTTGGTTCACTTCTACCTGAATCAAATCCATGTGTGCATACATCACCTGAGTTTTTTCATCAATTTGGAGAATGACATTATTTCCATATCCTTTTTCTGAATGTTGGACTCGAATGACAGTTGCATTTTGAACCGCTAGAATGGGCGTTCCCAAAGGCGCTATAAAATCGACACCAGTATGTAGTTTTTCAATTTTATAAATGGCATGTAGGCGCATTCCATAGCCAACTGTTTTTTGAAATTTGCCCGTTTCAATGGGCAGAATAAAGTGCTTGTTTTCGGTAGCAATGCTTAGGGTATATGGTCTTGTATCCTTTGGAAATGTTGGGGTTTGAAAAGCAAACAAACTGACCAATATTCCTATGGCGGGTATTAATAACAAAATTCGATAAGCACTGAATAAGTGAAACGATTTATTTTGAGCAATCATTTTAATACGATTTAAAGTTAAAGAATGGCTAAAATGGTTTCCGAGTCGAAACTGATTGGACGAAGTCGCATATTGGGCAATGAGCTGTTGGTATTGAATGCTATCAATTCCGCCAGCAACTAGAGCTTGATCAACTTGAAATTCGTGTATCGCAATCAATTCCTTCCGAAACCAATAGATGAAAGGATTAAACCACTGAAAAACGTATAAAACCTCTGTCAAAAAACGATCGGTACTGTGCCATAAATCAACATGTTTTCGTTCATGTTGGGCTATGAGTAATTTATCTTCTGATGCCCAAATATGTTCGCTGATGATAATGTAATGCATAAATGCAGCGGCATAATTGGGTTTCTTTACAAGGACATAGTGATAATTATTTTGCTTAATAACCTTATTAGATAAAATTAAATAGCAAAACTGTCCTAATTGTAGTAAAAATCGAATACCAAAAACAAACACGCCTAGTCCATAAAGCAGCAATAGTAGGTTTTGATAATTCAAGGTATTGTAGAAGGATTCTTTGGGGCTTTTTTCTTCCAAAACGGGAAGTGTTCCAGCCCAGTAATCTATAAATATTGGCGCTTCCCCATAATTGGATAATAGCGCAACAAATGGATTCTCAAACCATTCAATTTGTATGAAAGGCAACAAAAAGGAAACCAACAAAATACTGCACAATGCACTGCGTTGGGTACTGAAAGAGGTCTTAGAATGGATCGTTAGTCGATACCAGACTATTAATACACTTAATGTACAGACAGAAATTCCAAGACATCGAATTAAACTCATTTTTCCAAGCGTTTTTTATTGGCAATTTGCTGCTCTATAATTTGTTTCATTTCTTCTAGTTCGTCTAATGACAGTTCGTTGTCTTTTGCAAAAAAAGACGTAAACCGAGTGGCTGAATTATTAAAAAATCGAGCAAAAAAACCTTTGAAAAAACCAGAAAAATACGCCTCTTGACTAACTAAAGGATAGTATTCGTTGGTTTTTCCATAGGTGTTGAAACCGATGTATTTTTTCTTTACCAAGACTCTAATAACTGTTGATACCGTAGTATAAGCAGGTTTTGGGTCTTGATAAGCATCTAGAATATCTTTTAGAAACGCTTTTTCGAGCGTCCAAAGATGATGCATTACTTGTTCTTCAGCTTTTGTTAATCCTTTCATAATTCAAATGTATGACTATTTTTATAGTAATACAACTATTTTTATAGTAATGTTTATTTTTTATTTTTGTGATAATGGTTTAATTCGTTGTTTTTTAGTTATTTAGTTGCTTTGAATTATTTGCTGGTAATAATGGTTTACATTATTGTGTGCAAATTTATTATCTTAGGAAGGTTGATTTTTAAATTTTGAAAAAGAATTCCATGAAGACCTTATACTTAGTACGACATGCGAAATCAAGTTGGAAAAAAGCCCATTTGGCAGATATAGATCGCCCGTTGAATTCGAGGGGGAAGCGAGATGCGCCATTTATGGGGAAGCTCTTGCATGAAAAAGGGATAAAACCAGATGTCCTCATTTCTAGTCCTGCCAAACGAGCTAGAAAAACGGCTTTTGCATTTGCCAAGGCATTAGCTTATCCTAAAAGTGAAATCCAACTAAATCCTACGGTATATGAAGCCAGCGTGCAGGATTTGTTTTCTGTTATTAATAATTGGGACAATCAATTGGATTCAGTGATGCTATTCGGGCATAACTTTTCCTATACCTATTTTGCCAATCTCTATGCAAAACCACCCTTAGATAATGTTCCAACAGCAGGAGTTGTTGCCATCGAATTTGAGGTAGACGAATGGAAGGAGGTTACTAATAAAAATGGAAAAATGTTGTTTTTTGAGTATCCTAAAAAGTATCTTTTGAAATAGTTTTAGTTATCAATCGACTAAAAATAGCTGTTTATCTAAAATAGCTGTGTCATCTTCTCTTTATCGTATCTTTGTATTAAACCTAGTGGCTAAACAGTTGTCTAATTTAGATGAACAGTTTGTTTAAAACATTAGGAATACTTACTAACACGATATATTATGAGAATTTTATGTACCCTATTTTTTGTCCTAACAACTAGTATTTTATTATTTGCCCAACCTGGTGGCAATGGAGGTCGAGAGATGCCTAAAATTGGTAAAATTACAGGAATTGTCTATGATTCTGTCAGCCAACAAGCTTTGGAATTTGCGACGGTATCTGTGTTTCGTCTTCGAGATTCTGCCTTAGTTGGAGGTATTATCACAGATGAAAAAGGGAAATTTGAAATTGATAAATTACCTGTCGGTAGACATCGTGTGACGATCAATTATATGGGTTATGAAACCTATACCATAGCGCCTGTGAAATTACCGCCTAGCGAACCTAGTGCTGATTTAGGGGAAATCTATGTTAGTCCAACAGCGGCAACGCTTGAAATTGCAGAAGTTACTGCTGATAAAGCTGTCTTTGAATTGGGCTTAGACAAAAAGGTATTTAATGTTGATAAAACGAACTTAGGAGACAGCGAAAACGCAACGGAAATTCTAAGAAATACCCCAACCGTAGAAGTTGATTTTGATGGTGCTGTAAAAATTCGTGGTTCAGCGGTTCAAGTCTATATCAATGGAAAACCAACTGGATTGACAGGAGATAGTCAAGCCGAAATTTTAGATCAATTGCCTGCCAATAGTGTCAAAAAAATAGAATTGATTACCAGCCCTTCTGCTAAATATGACCCAGAAGGTGGTTCTGGTATTATCAATATCGTTCTAAAGAAAAATGTTTTGGAAGGCTTTACAGGTTCTGCCAATGTTTCTGCTGGAACGTCTACTTGGAATGCTTTTAAACGATATAGGGGGGGCTTGAGTTTGAATTTTAGAAATAACAAAATCAATATTTTTTCAAACTTTAGTTATAATTATGGAGAAAATCTAAGTCGTAATTATAATTATCGTCGTACCACACGTCCGCAAGACACGTCTTATTTGGAGCAATATACCAATAGCGTTCGCATTCGAAATGGTGGTATGGCACGTGTGGGAATGGATTATTATTTTGATGATTATAATACCTTGACCATTGCAGCTCGTATTCGACCTAGTGGTGGCGGAAATAACAGCAACATTCAGTATGATTTTTTTGATGCAAATCAAGATAAAACGCAAATCAATGAGCGTTTGAGTGATGGGGATCGCAACCGTTTTAGCATGACCTATAATGTGATTTATGCCAAAGTATTTAAGCAAAAAAAGAAGAAGGGAGGAGAGGATGTAGGCGCCCGTCGAGACAATTCTAAAGACTCTGGTGGTGGTCGCCGATATGGGCGAGGTCAAGGTGGTGGTCGTGCAAGTGGTCGTTCTGGAACAATGGGCGACAAGCAAGAGTTGGTGATTGACTTACAGTATTCTATGAATGATAATAGGAGTTTTGAAACCTTTTCAGAGCAGTTGTATACGCCTGATTGGTCGGAGCTAAACAGTACGCCTGATTCTCAAAAAACAACTAGTCTCAACAAAATGCATCAAGGGACGGTGATGATTGATTACACGCATCCTTTTGGTAAAGAGATGAAATTTGAAGTTGGCTACAAAGGAAATATCCGTTGGATGGGCAATGACTTTAAATCAGAAACATTTGATTATACTCAAATGCAAATGTTGAACGATGCAGGGCGAACCAATAATTTTGAATTTCAAGAACAAGTACATGCTGTGTATGCAACGTTTGCACACAAAATTGGAAAGTTTAATTATAAAATTGGATTGAGAGGAGAGTATACTTTGGCAGATTCTAGATTGGTTTTTCCAACAGATTCTACCTTTGTGAATAACTATCCTAGTATTTTCCCAACGGTTAATATGTCTTATGCCTTGGCGAAAAATCAACAGTTGCAGCTAGGATTTAGTAGACGTATTCAACGTCCATCTAGTTGGGCTTTGAATCCATTTCCAAGTTATAGCGATCCATTGAATTTGAGATATGGAAATCCTTATTTATTACCACAATATACCAATGCAGTAGAATTGACTTATGTAAATTACTGGAAAGGAGGCAATACCTTGATGTTAACGGCATTTTACAAATACAATACTGATTTGATAGAGCGTTTGAGAACCTTGCGTTCAGATGGTGTTTCGGTGGTAACACAGTATAATTTCAATACTAGCCACATGTGGGGAGGGGAGTTGGTGACTCGTTTTTCACCCTACAAATGGTTTAACTTTGGCATCACAGGTTCTGTGTATCAAAATATCCAAAACGGAACCAATATTGATGCTTCTTACACCTTGAATGCGATTGCAGGAAACGCCAATGTATATATGAACTTTGTGTTCAAATTTGGTATGCGTATTTCTTTGTATGCTTGGTATTCTGTTCCAACGAGAGTAGCGCAGGGTTGGACTGGTGGTTATACTTGGAATTCGTTTTCTATCAGCCAAAAAGTCTTGAAAGACAAAGGTACGTTAACCTTGAGTATTCAAAATCCTATTTTAGGAGGTCGTTATCAATTTGAAACGCAGGATGGGGATGAATTTTATCAAGTAGGTACAAGAGAATGGGAATCGCCTGTTTTTGAATTGCGTTTCTCGTATCGTTTTGGTAAAGTAACCGTTCGTGATGGTCGTTCTAAGAATGCAGGTCGCTTGAATAGTGGCGGTGGAAGTAGTGGAGGAAGTAGTAGTGGTGGTGGTGGAATTGATTAAGAAAAAT
>CALDEP010000416.1 GCA_937942475.1 uncultured Aureispira sp. | reverse complement strand
GCCACCCTGAATATTTCAGAGTGGCCTTATTTTATTTTACAACAATGTTACTTTGATGCTTATTCAAGTGTTTGTTTTACTTCTTTCACTTCATAAACTTCCAATACATCGCCTTCTTTCAAATCATTGTAGTTCTTCATAGTCAAACCACATTCGAAGCCATTTTTCACTTCAGGTACGCTCTCTTTGAAACGACGTAAGCTAGATAGTTCGCCATGTACGCCTTCTTTCTTAGGATACTCTACGATACCACCACGGATGACACGAATAAAGCTGTTTCTCGAAATTTTTCCTTCTTGTACAAAACATCCTGCAACAGCACCCACTTTCGAAATTTTGAATACTTGCTGAACATCTACCGTACCGATAACTTCTTCTACTTGCTTTGGTTCTAACATTCCTTCCAATGCAGATTTGATTTCATCAATTGCATCGTAAATAATAGAGTACGTATTGATTTCAACCCCTTCGTTTTCTGCCAAACGTTTCGCCATTGGATTCGGACGAACTTGGAAACCAACGATGATTGCATTCGAAGCAGCAGCCAAGTTAACATCAGACTCTGTAATAGGTCCAACTGCTTGGTAGATGATGTTCGTTTGAACTTGATCCGTTGACAATTTTAGTAAAGAATCCGATAGAGCCTCTACAGAACCATCAAAGTCACCCTTAACAATAAGGTTCAACTCTTGGAAATTACCAATTTTGATACGATTTGTAATATCATCCAATGTAACACGACGAGTAGCACGGATTTGTTGTTGACGAACCAAATTGGCACGTTTTCCAGCCAAATCTTTCGCTTCTTTCTCAGAAGAAATCACATTCATGGTTTCCCCTGCTTGTGGTGCACCTTGCAAACCTAATACTAATACAGGTGTAGCAGGTCCAGCAGATTTAACTCGTTTACCGCGTTCGTTAAACATTGCTTTTACTCTACCATAATGCGGTCCAGCAACCATTGAGTCTCCTACAGAAAGTGTTCCGTTACGTACTAATACTTTAGCAACATATCCACGTCCTTTTTCAAGAGAAGCCTCCAAAACAGTACCAACGGCACGTTTCTCAGGATTTGCTTTTAACTCTAGCATTTCAGATTCCAACAAGATTTTTTCTAACAACGAATCAATGTTTAACCCTTGTTTCGCAGAGATATCTTGACTTTGGTATTTACCACCCCATTCTTCCACCAACAAGTCCATTGAAGCCAATTCTTGTTTGATTTTATCAGGGTTAGCACCTTCTTTATCTATCTTATTAATTGCAAAAATAATCGGCACTTCAGCAGCTTGAGCATGACTAATGGCCTCTTTCGTTTGTGGCATAATACTATCATCCGCAGAGATAATAATTACGGCAACATCCGTTACTTTCGCACCACGGGCACGCATCGCTGTAAAGGCTTCGTGACCAGGTGTATCCAAGAACGTAATTCCTTGTTCACCTACTTTCACTTCGTAAGCTCCAATATGCTGTGTAATACCACCGGCTTCACCACCAGCTACATTTGATTTACGGATACTATCCAACAAAGAAGTTTTACCGTGATCGACGTGTCCCATTACCGTTACAATTGGAGAACGAGATGCGTTATCTTCTAACTCATCATCTTCAATTTGGTAATCTTTCTCCATTTGGTCTTCCGCAGAAACAAATTCTATTTCATAACCAAACTCGATTCCCATCAATTCGATTAGCTCTCTGTCCATACGTTGGTTAATAGAAACCATCCGTTTTTCGTTCATACAAGCCATGATGATTTCCGTTGCACTAACTTTTAACAAGTTGGCTAATTCAGAAACAGAGATAAATTCTGTTACTTGAATTTTAGGCGTTTCATCGGAATTGCTTTCGATTTCACGCATACGCTCTGCACGTAGCTCATCTCTTTCTTTACGGGAAGCACCAAATTTTTTCTTTTTGGCACCACGACCACTCAAAAGATTCATAGTAGCTTTTAGCTTATCATCAATCTCCTTGTTGTCAATTTCTTTACGTTTCCCTTTCTTCTTACCTCTTTTAGAGCTTGAAACAGCATCTGGTTTTTTGAAAGTTTTTTTCTTGTCATCCGAAGATGAGCTAGTTTTTTGGTTAGACGTATTCTTAGATGTACTGCTCTTAGACGTCGAGTTAGTAGTAGTAGTTGATTTAGTATCACCTGGTTTATTAACACGAGTACGTTTTCTACGTTTTTTCTGTCCTTGACCACCTTCAGAAGATGCCACCAAGTTTTTCTTCTTAGGATCAGAACTATCTCCACCTCTCTTGTTATCTTTGCCTTTTTTCTTACGCTTAGATTTAGGAGAAGCAATATTGATTTTACCTAAGATTTTTAAACCTTTCAACTGAGGAGCATCCACTTTGATGTCAAGCGCAGGGTTAGCCGCATTGCTTAGTACAACAGGAGCATCCTTAGCTGGTTCCTTAACAGGTTCTTTAACTGGTTCTTTTTTCTCAGAAGGCTTTTCTTCTTTAGCAACTACAGGTTCCTGTTTTTTCTCAACAACCGTTTTTTGCTCTTTGACCTTTTCAACTTTCTGTTCTTTAGGAGTATCGTTAGTTGGCTTGTCTTTGGATGCTTTAACAGCTTCCTCTTTCGCTGGTTTTGATTCTTTTGGAGCCTTTTTCTCTTCTACCTTAGGCTCTATTCTTTTCTTTTTACCTCTTTTCCCTTGATTATCTAGGTTGATTTTTCCTAGAATCTTAGGTCCTGTAAGTTGAGGTGCTTTACTTTCTGCGACCTCTTCTTTCTCCGATCCCGACTCATCTTGGGATTTCTTTTCTTCTACCTTAGGAGTCTGGTCTACAACAGGCGTTTCTGTTTTAGGCTCAACAGGTGCAACAGGCGCAGCTGTTTCCTCCTCCTTGGCTTTTAAGTTTTTTAATTTCTCTTTTTGCTGCTCTTCTTTCGTCTTGCGAGTACCAATTGTTATTTGATTGGCTTTCTCTTTGATCGCAATAGAGTTCTGAAAGTTTTTAGCGAGTGCATTGTACATCTCGTCCGAAATCTTTGCAGTGGGTTTGTTGCTTACAGAGAAACCATTGCCGTTCAAAAACTCGACAATAGTTTTTGTTCCAACATTAAGTTCTTTAGCTACTTTGACTAAACGTTTTGACATCCTATAATTTTACGTTACTTTAAAATAAATAGTTCGCGTGATCTTAATTTCTATAAGAATCGTTTGGTGACAAAATACGAACTATAAATACTCCTATTATTATTAAAAAAAAATTTATTAGGATTCAATACTCCTTTTAGTAGAAGATGCCCATGCAAGGGACGAGAACAATAGCTTTTAAGTAGGCTTTTTTATCCGCAATAGCCTATAGATTAAAAACTGTTTCATTAGATTACATCATAATTTCTTACAAGTTTTTAGTTCCAAAATTATTCCTCTTCTTCATCATTACTAGAAGTATCTTCTTCCAATTCTGCATTTAGAATAGCCACGACTTCTGCAATCGTTTCTGCTTCTAAATCCGTACGACGAACTAATTCTTCAATATTTAGTTGCAATACACTACGTGCAGTATCACATCCAATTGATTTTAATTCATCGATAACCCATTCTTCGATTTCGTCTTTGAATTCGTCTAATTCAACATCATAATCAGACTCTTCAAATCCTTCTCGATAAACGTCTATTGTATAACCGGTTAGTTTACTAGCCAGTTTAATATTAATACCTTTTTTACCAATTGCTTTAGAAATTTCTTCTGGTTTCAAAAACACAGAAGCTCTCTTTCTTTCTTCATCAATCTCGATAGAAGAAATTTTAGCTGGTGTTAGAGAACGTTGAATCAACAAAGACTCATTTGTTGTGAAATTGATAATATCAATGTTCTCATTGCGCAACTCACGTACGATACCATGGATACGAGATCCTTTCATACCAACACAAGCTCCAACAGGATCAATTCTTTCGTCATAAGACTCTACAGCTACTTTTGCACGTTCTCCAGGAACACGAACAATTCGTTTAACTGTAATCAAACCATCCTCTATTTCAGGAACCTCTTGCTCCAATAATTTCTCTAAGAATGCATTGTCCGTTCTAGACAAAATAATAACAGGGTTACTGTTACGCATGTCTACTTTACGAATAATCGCTTTTAGGGTATCTCCTTTACGGAAGAAATCACCACGAACCATTTCACTCTTTGGTAACAATAATTCAACTCCAGATTCATCATCTAGAACAACTAATTCTCTTTTTAAGATTTGGTGTACCTCGCCACGAACTACTTCGCCAACACGATCCACATACATCTTAAATACTTTATCTTTCTCTAGTTCTAATATTCTAGAAATCAATGTTTGGCGAGCAGCCATAATAGCTCTTCGACCAAAATCTATGATATGAACACGTTGGTAGCACTCTTCTCCAACTTCATAATCTGCCTCAATTTCCAATGCTTCAGTAATTGTAATTTGAAAGCGATCATCTTCAACTTCTCCGTCTGGTACAATCTCGCGTTTTCTCCAAATTTCCAAATCACCCTCATTAGCATTTACAATAATGTCAAAATTCTCATCAGTGCTATACTTCTTACGAATCAACGTACGAAAAACATCTTCGAGTACTCTGATCATCGTAGGAAGATCAATGCTTTTAATATGCTTAAACTCTTGGAATGAGTCTATTAAATTGATGCTCATGCTTTCATAATATTTTATGTTTATCTAAATTCATAGTTTACAGTTTTGCCTTTCGCAAAACCATATGAGCAAAGAATATTACTCTATAAATTAACTATTTAAAAGATATTGTAATTATCGTTTTTTTAATGTTGTCAAAAGAAATTTCTTTGCGAATCGTCATTAACTCTTTCTTTTTTCGACCTTCAATTTTTACTTTTTCTTCGTATTCAACGACAACACTATCTTCATTTACTTCTGCCAAAACACCTTTAATGTGTTTGTGATCGTCTTTTACTTCAATACTCACATTGCGTCCAATGTTTTTCACGTACTGACGTTTGAGTAGCAAAGGAGCGCCCAAGCCTGCTGAAGAAACATCCAGCGTGTATTTTTCGCCCAACCAGCCACCTTCCTCAATGTGTTCTTCTAAGTAACGACTAACCTTCACACAATATTCGTAGGTGATAGAATTGTCGCTATCCAAAAACACTTGGATGACATCGTTGGCTGAATGCTTTAACTCAACCAGAAATAAGTGGCTAAATTCCTCTTCTTGGAATTTTTGCTCAAGAAGCGTTGTTAATTTCTCTGTTAGTGAAATCATTATTATTTTTCTTCTTCGGTGTAATTTTACCCAACCCTGTGTATTAAAAAGAGGGAACAGTCTCTGTTCCCTCTTTTTAAGCACACTTAATTGTAGCGCAAATATACAAATATATATAGAGATTCAAAAAAGTTAGGGTCAGATATTCCGCATATTGTTAATATTTAATGCTTTTAATCTCCTTTAACGAGAGTATTCGCCTAAAAAGTTTCATTTTTAGGCATTTAATTTATTTTTTTGTTCAAAAATAGCATCTAATCGCCTATGAAAAAATACATTTCTTACGACGAAGCACGTTCAAAATTGCAATCTTTCTGTGCTTATCAGGAGCGTTGTCACAAGGAAGTTCGTTCAAAACTGTACGATTTGGGGATGTATGGAGAAGATGTAGATGCCATCATTGTGGACTTAATTGAAGATAATTTTCTGAATGAATTGCGCTATGCCATCGCTTTTGCTGGAGGCAAGTTCAGAATCAAAAAATGGGGCAAATATAGAATTACCAGAGCCTTAAAAATGAATCAAGTTTCTGATTATTCTATCAAAAAAGCCATCCAAAGTGAACTACCTGACGCTGATTATTTGGAGACCTTAGAGCAGGTTATCGAAAAAAGAAATCGACTCTTGAGAGAACCCAATAAATTTAAACGAAACTATAAAATTGCAACCTATGTGATTGAAAAAGGTTTTGAATCGCCCTTGGTTTGGGAGACAATTAATCGTTTGTATCCTAAATAGTTATTCTAATTTATATCCTTCCATTAAAAAACTAAACTATGAAAATTAACTTTTTAAAATCCATCTTATTAACGATAATAATCGTTCTTAGTCAACAATCCAGCTCCTTTGCAACTCATATTGTTGGTGGAGAAATGAATTATGAATGCTTAGGAAATGACGAATACAGAATATCCCTTAAAATATATAGAGATTGTGATACTGGACTACCTTGGTTTGACAATCCTATTGTTATTGGAGTTTTTGATGCTCAGACGAATAGTTACATAAGATCAATTAGTATTAATCTAGACCCAAACAGCAACGACACCATAAGCTCTTACTATCCAGACAGTTGTATTAGCATACCTTTCTGTGTTCATACAACTACCTACTCTACTACAACTACTTTAGCTTTTAGCAATGCTGGTTATATATTAAGCTATCAACGTTGTTGTCGAAGTCAAGATATTATTAATATCGTAGATCCTTCTTCTACAGGGATGACATTAACAACAGAAATAACAGCCGCAGCCTTGTTGAGTTGCAATAATTCTCCGACGTTTAATAGCGAAGTTCCTCTGATTTTAGGTGCTAATGATACTTTTTCGATTAATCTAGGTGCAAACGATGTAGATGGAGACTCCTTAGTCTATGCTTTTTATGCACCTTTTGACGGAGCCTCATTAAGTAATCCTCTGCCCAACCCTCCAGCAGCACCACTCTATGTTCCTGTTACTTATCAATCTCCTTACACTAGTCAAATCCCATTCGGAAATGCCTTCTGTACTTGGGATAGTTTAACTGGAGACTTTGTAATTGTACCAACAAACTTAGGTAACTATCTTATTGGTCTTTCTATTTCAGAATACAATACAGCAGGGGTACTTTTAAGTAAAACGTACAAAGATATTGTGGTAACGGTAGGTCCACAGCCCTGTTCTCCAACACTTAATATTAACAAAGCAGCTACATCATCAGCAATTAAGCTCTTTCCTAATCCTACAAAAAATCACCTTGCAATAGAGACTTCTAATCATCTAGCAACGACACTTAGCTTATACTCTATACAGGGGCAATTATTAACAATAAAGTATTTTCAAAAACAAACTTCGCTTGATTTAGAGCACTACCCAAAGGGCGTTTATCTATTGAAGTTTGAGAATGAGAACGAACAAATTGTCAAACGTTTTATAAAAAAATAAGCTGCATAGAATTGTTTTGGATGATTTATTTTTGTACATGGATTTTATTCCAAACTAGATAAATCATCCAAAATGTTATCCTTATAAAAGGTCTC
>CALDEP010000415.1 GCA_937942475.1 uncultured Aureispira sp. | reverse complement strand
GTTGTCATGGCTTGGATCACTGTTCTTGGTCCTCCATCTGCTGTAGTAGCTGCATTAATATTTAGTGAAAAAGTAAGTGTAAGTAGTGTTGCTATAAGAAATTTTGAAATGTTCATTTTACTTGTATTTTTATAACTAAATAATTAAGTGTTAACTTGCTTTTTACAATTTATAGTTGTAGGTTTACAACTTATTATATCAATAAGAAATATATTCTGATTTAATAAAAAGGCTAGCGCATGAATAATAGACGATTCAAAAACTGCTAGTTTAACAAGATAAAGTTCTAAGCCTAAGAAATATTTTGTCCCTTTTTTTCTATTTCTTCTAGAGCTTTAATTCTTATTAGCCAATTTTAATAAGTCCCCTTATTTGCTTGGTTGTTGACACAAATATAGAGTGACTTTTGTCCATTAACTAGGACAAAAGTCGGCTCATTTCCCCCTTTTGAAAAAACTGGGGCTCCCTTCTAATTGACACAACTAATTTAAAATCAATCTTTTAAAACCGTTTTTAATCTTTTAAAACGTCCCCGAAAATGGAAAAGAAAAAAGTTGCGTTTTTTTTGATAAAGGCTTTATCAGATACAGATAAAGGTATTTTTATCAAAAGAATAAAGTGTGGGAAGACTACTAAGAATGCAGAACGACATGAAAAGTTATTTGCCTATTTAGAGGGACTTGATTCTATAAATGAAATTGATTCAACTAGATTAGTCAAGATCTTGAAATTGTCTAGCTCCAAAAAACTAACTCCGTTATATAGTGAGTTAATCTCAAACATTAAACATCACTTAATTTATTCTGAATTACACAAGGATGAATTAGTCCAAGATCTTTTTTTACAAAAAGCACTTTGTGATCGAGAAGAAGTTGAATATATCAAAATACTACACGAAGAGGTTCGATCTAAGATTAGCCAGAATGTGGGCAAACCACTTCCTCCAAAAGTATATCAACAGTATGCTCAATTCTACAAAAATCTATATTCACATCCACATACCAATACCAACAAAGAATCTGCTTCTATTTATTTGAACTTTAGTGAAAATAATTTAGATACCTCTTATTGGATTAGTAAACTAAGATTGCTTATTGAAAAAGCGAATCGAGGCATTGCATTGGCAGAAGAACGATCGCTCCTTTATAACCTAAAGGAGTTACCTGATTTCACACAATACAGCCACAATAATGAGAATCATATATTGAGCATTTATGCTCGTGTCTATAAATTTGCCCTAGCTCCTTTCCAAAAAGAAGACTTGGAACAAGTACTCACGATCATTAATAGCCATTCTTCTATTTTACCTAAAGAAGACAAAGAACGGATCTTTACTTTTTTAACAGGGATTGTAGATTACTATAGAGTGCACGAAAAAACCAACCTTACGGTTTATGAAACTTATAAAGTCCAAAAAATGGGCTTTACAAACTTATGGTTAGTACAAGATGATGGATTCATGTATTTTGAGGACTTCATCAACATGCTTTTCTTAGCCTTTTATAATAAGGACTCTGATTTATTGGAAACAATAAGTTCGGATTATTATGCTCCATATATCCCAAAAGGATATGCTTCTTTTGTTTTAATGCTGTCCAAGGCTTATAATTTTTTCTTGCATGGAGAATGGGACGCCGTTGTTTCCAAATCATTTTCAAGCCAAGACTTGCCAAATAAAGAACATCGACTCCATTTTATTGTACAGCGTAATAATATAGAAATAAAGGCGCTCTTTGAAGCCTTTGTAAACGATAAGGTTGAAATACGTGAAATTTTAGTTTATCTAGAAAAGCATTATCGCTTTATACAACGAAGAACAACGTATACAGAAGATCAAAAACTTCGGAATTTTAATTTCATCCGATTCCTAAGGAAATTATATACTTACCTTACAAAACGAATTACGTTCAACTTTAACAAAGAAACGGCTAAAAACGAAATCACAGCATGGATTGCTGAAGTAGAAAAAGCAGGTACCACCAACACGATTGACCAACCTTGGCTCAAATCTATTGGCGAAACGCTTTTAGAAGACCTAAAACCAAGTTCATCAAGTTCACAACAGAGTACCTTTTAAGAACTAGGTTTCAGAACATATTTAAGTTTGGTGTGCTATTTGTGACAAACAAAGCCTTGATAACCAACAAAAAAACAGTTCATGAAGTACCTTTGGGTTCTAGTCTTATTTAGTTTTTCTACCGCTCTTCTAGCACAAACCAGAAAGTCAAAAAAAGCAATTCGTGTAGAAACAGAAGCACAATACACCAAGTGGCAAAAAAATTACTCTATTTCAAAAATTAGTTTTTTTGAAAACCGAATCGTTTTAGATTTGGAATTTGTTTTTGAACGAGGAACAAAAGAATGGACTCGATCAATAATTTTTATGCCGCCTAAAACGGCTGATTCTTGGGTGCTCAAAGATTCCAAAAGTGGCAAAATCCTTCAATTACTAGAAATTACAGCCGTCAAACGCAATGGCGTAGAAATCAAAGCAAGTATAAAATCTCCTAAAGACAAAGTTCAAATTGAGCTGCCTTTAGAAGGAAGACACAAAGAAGTGTTTACTTGTAACGTTCACTTTGCCAACCTTCCTGATAAAATTAAATCCGTTGACCTACTAGAAGGTTCTAATAATAAATACATAAAAGGGCATTGGAATTTTTTCGATATTCAATTAAAACCAACACCTGCCAATAAACAGCAGCGAAAAACTATTATTAATAATAGTATAAAAGAAGGAGATAATAACCTTAATCTACTCTCCAAGGACTCCAATCAAGCACTCAAAATATTACCTTCATTGCTTTCCATAGAAGATATTGAATGTGATAAAATATTAGAACTTAGAGAAATTGTCTTTAAAGACAATTCCATCAAGTTTCAAAATCTAGTAAAAGCAGAAAGAGCCTTATCTATTTTACATACCTACTTACAACATTATCCCAACAGTACGATTGAATTGTATGGGCATACTGATATTTATGGTACTCCTGAACGAAATTTAGACCTGTCTCTTCAACGAGTCAACAAACTAAAAGATTGGTTTATTCAGCATAAAATTCTTTCCAATAGAATCCAAAACCATGCACTGGGAGATACCCAACCTTTATTCCCTGCGGGAAATGCAAAAAATAGACGGGTAGAAGTTAAAATCCTTTGCACCCCTCCAGCTTCTAAAAACTAAATTTTTTTTGACCATTCTAGTAGGCAGCTATTTTAGTGCTATCCAAATAAATTTATATATTTGTAGTCCTTTACAGCATCTCCTACCTTTTAGAAATTAATTTTCACGAGAATTAGTTCTATTAAGTGGAGGTTTATAACGAAAACCGTACGCCTTAATCAATTTTATGCGCCAATTTATACAAAACAAGCCTTTCGTAAGCAGTTTGCTGTTCAACTTGGTGCTTTTTATCGCCTTTTTAAGCATTTTTTACACTCGTTTTGGAACGACAGATGATGTCGAAATGCAAATGGTTTTGGCTGGAACAGGAATCATCCAAGAATCTTCAGCAAATCTACGCTGGACGCATATTTTTATTGGTCAAATCTTATCCAATCTATACACTTACTTCCCTAGCCTACCCTGGTATGGTCTTTATCTGACCTTTGCACACCTTTTAGGAATGAGTGCTATACTATATAGTATACTAATCTTAAAACAGAGTTTCTTTAGGATAGCTATTTTTATAGCTTGTTTCCTTTTGGGCGAAACGGCTTTATTGCAAGATTTACAATTTACCTCCTCCGCCTTAGTTCTGGGTACTGGAGCCGTGTTTTTACTCTTTACGGCTATTTCCAACCCAGGAGAAAAACGGCAAAAATCTTGGTTTTTAATCAGTTTTTTGATGCTTTTATTGGTAGAAATGATGCGTTGGAATTCCTTTCAGCTGATTGTAATCTTAGCCTTACCGCTCTTGCTCTATGCTATTTTTCAACAAAAAGAAAAACGACTTGCAAACCTCTTGATCTGTACAGCAATGTTGGCTGGCGCTTGGATAGTTGAACAAAGCCATTATTTAATTCAAAATCAAGATCCTGCTTGGGAAGCTTATAACGAATACAAACACGCTTTATCTGCCCATGATATTTTAGATTATCACAAACCTCAATATGAATGGACGCCCTCGACTGCCGATGATTATTTTTATAAAGTAGGTTGGGAATATGAAGATTTGATGCTCTTTAAGCATTGGTTTTTTGCAGATTCTAGCGTTTATGGCGTGCAACAATTCAAAGCACTTCAAGAAACTTTTCAAAATTGCCCCTATCCTGAAGAACATATAGAGGAACGTTTATGGCAATTCTTTGTTGAATTTCCCATTCAAGATTATGTCTTTTATGGCTTCTTGTTGGCAGGTTTATGTTTTATGTTAATAAAAGGAAATCGTTGGCTTTACTTAACACTAGGAAGTAGCCTAGTCATGATTTTCGCCTTGCTATGTGCCTTGTTTGTGTACAAACACCTGCCCTCTCGGGTCAGTTATCCAATGGCATTTTACCTAATGGCATTAGCAAGTTTGTTTATTACTTATGATAAAGAATTATTACGCAAAACGAAGCTATTCAGCTTGTTGTTGATTGGTTTTATGATTTTATCCAACCTAAAGATGGTTACTTTAGAAAGCAGCAAAACTGCTTTTAATAAAATGTATTGGTCAGCAGCCTTAGACAGTCTGAACGCTCAGCCCGATCAATTGTACATTGGTGGAGGTGATTTTTATATGCACGCCACCATGACACCTTATCAGGCAACCAACGATTCTATGTTTTTGGATTTCAACATGCTGGACTTAGGTCATTTTGCCAACTCTCCCAATCATTATAAACAACTAGAAAACTTTGGCATTCAAAACATTCATACAGAAGCGCACTTAGATAGTAATATTTATTTTGTCCATCGTTATAATGCTTCTTTTATGAATTGGTATGCTAGTTTTATCATGCGTCACTATGACTTATACATTGAATACGACTTGGTACGCAAAGAAAAGGAGGTGAACATCGCTGTTTATAACATTCAAGAACAGGTTCGAGAAAAACCCAATTCTCAAGGAGTTAGCTTGTCTAATAGAGCCGAATTAGGTCTAGAGAAAAAAGAGAAGCCACTCTCTCCAGAAGATGCTAAAAAACCAACTGCCAATTACTTTGAGCAAGAAAATTTTAACCTTCCTAAATAAGGAGCAGTAAATATAAGTCCCTGATCTAAATAAATAAGGTTCTTTGGCAAATCATATAGAAACTGTAATTTATTCGTTAAATTAGTTGCCTGTTGATAATTTACTAAACCAACACCAACCAATGAGTCTAAGTGTTTATACAAAAAAAAGCAAAGAGAAGTTAATGCTTTCCAAAAAGCCATTTGCTAGTGGTGGAGAAGGGCATTTATACAAAATTATTGCCCCGCACGCTTTTGCTAATTTTGTGGTCAAAATTTACCATCCCAATAAATTAACACCTAGCAGAGAAGCGAAAATTGACTACCTCTTAGAACATCCTCCCACAAATGCAGATAAAACAGCTATTGTTTGGGTTGAAGATAGCATTAGAGATGCCCAAGGAAATTTTTTAGGCTTTATCATGCCCTTTATAAAAGGAGAAAAATTAGAAATTTTATGTATTCCTAAATTACCAAAAAAATTAGCCAATACTTGGTATCGTTTCCATGAAGAAGCGGATAATTCTTTAGATTTAAGATTGAAGGTTTGTTATAATTTAGCCGCAGCCGTTCATCAAATTCATGCCTCAGAACGCTATGTATTAGTGGACTTAAAACCAGATAATGTAATCATCACCTTAGATGGCTTGGTCTCTTTGGTTGATTTGGATTCTGTGGAAGTGGTTGAAAATGGTCAAAAACTCTTTGATGCGCCCGTTGCCACGCCAGAATATACCCCTCCCGAATATTATAAAAAAGAAACTAAAAATGACCCTACCCAGCAACAAGCTTGGGATCGTTTCAGTATGGCGGTCATCTTTTACAAATTGCTGATGGGCATTCACCCTTTTGCAGGCTCTTTTCGAGCGCCCTACGAAACCGCTACCAACTTAGCACAAAAAATAGAACACCATCTTTTTGTATACAATCCTAATATTAGTACTTACAAAAAAAGTATTCCGCCACCACATCAAGCCTTTTATGGTTTGAGCAATGGCTTACAAGATTTATTCTTAGAGGCTTTTGTTGATGGTAGTTTACAACCTGAATTGCGCCCAACGGCACATGTTTGGTGTTCTGCGATTATGCAACATTTGGACATTCATCGTTTTAGAGTCCTGCCTTCCAAATTAGTCAAGCTTCCTGATAATGGAAATTTATTAAGTATTCTTTATGAACCAAATCTTTCTCCAACTGCTTTTGTAGAGCAATTAGACCAAAAAATGGCGGAGCCTATAGCGTTAGATTCTTTTCATCCAAAGGAAGCTGAATCTAGCCTTATTCTTTCGCTCCGAAAAATAAACCTTGCCATTTTGGCTCTAGGACTTACCTATGGTCTTTCTAGTATATTTTTTAATAACAACCTATCTATAGGTTATTTAACCTTATTTGTTGCCTTTTTGAGTTCTATCTCCATCCTTATGTTCAGCTTTTTTAACCGTCAAAGTAATCGAAAAGCTTATTTACTGAAAATTTCACTTTCTGAAACGCTTCAATTTTTTCAAAAGCAAGAACAAGTATTCAAAGGGATAAAAGAACATTTAGATCAATTTTGGAAACAGCTGAATAAAGAACACCAGAAGTTCTTTCCGACTGCGTCTAAAGACAAAGCCAACAACATTCAAAAAGAGGCACAAGCGTCGCTTAGTCGCTTACAAGAAGATTTAAAATTACAAGATAAGGGCGCTAAAGACCTCATTCAATCAGAAATTTTTGAGTACAGCACCTTAAAGGAAAAATACAATCGTGCCTTGCGTACCAGCCCTGATTTTGCAACAGCCCTTTCTCTAGACGCAGAATTATCTGCCATTGATTTTGCCTTACAAGAAGGTATGGAGGATTTGCAAAAAACATTGGGAAAGGAATTTAAAAGTACACAACTAGAGTACGACCATTTGTTTGAAAAAGACGAACGCATTCTCCGAAATTTAGAACGTTCTGTTCAACAAAAAATCGGGCAGTATCGAAAAAAAATAATGCAAGCAAAAAAACAAGAAGAAAAGAAAATGCTTGTTAAAATGCAACGTCAAATTCAAAAAAACTTGGCCAATATTCCCAACAATATAGCCACTAGAATTTCGCTGTTTAAAGAGGAGATCGAACGCTTATTAAAACAACATAACATAGAAGATCTCAACCAGATCAAAGACATCAGAACCCCTGGAATTATTACCTTGGAAACTGGACAAATTATTTCTGTTGCGCCTCTAAAATATTACCAAATTCATGAATTATTAGAATGGTGGATGTCCGTTAAATTAGGGCGCATTGAATTGAGCGAGTCCATAAAAAATGAAATTGATGCTCGTTATGAAAAGCAATTCTCAACATATAAAAACAAACTAAAAGCAGACCTTCTAAGCGTTCAAGAAAGTACAGCTAAACGCAAAGAAGTCGCTCAAAAAGAAGCCGCTGTTGTTCTCAAAAAACTACGCAAGCAAAACGAACCACAAGTTTTAGCCTTAAAAGAAATCTATCGCCATCAAAAAGCCTTTCTAAATCAACTTTTTGAAGAACGCCAAGTAGAAGAAACTGAAATTCACGAGCGTTATCAAACTAAATTTGATGCCTTGCTAGAAGCTACACAAGCAAAAGCCAACAGCACTGAAAAATTCATTCAAAAAATATATCAAGCCAATACAATTCTTCCAGAAATGCTTGCCTCTTATAAAAAAAATCGAGCAAAATATGAATTGGGTTTACAACGCTTGACAGAAGAACACCAACGTTTAGACCTTAGTCATACTCGTTATAAAAAAGTAAAAATGCAAGCGCAAAAATACAATGAGGTTGATTTATTAATACATATACAACAGATGTTTTTTCTAGCTCCGATTTCTTAAAACTATGCAACACTATTTCTTATTTTGGGGCTTGCTATTCTGTATTTCCTGTAATTCTGAAACGCCAAATCATGCTCCTAGCACAACAAATAACAGCAGTTCTATTAGGACAAGTCAAGATACACTTCAAGCAATTTTGCATTTAAAAGATTCTGTTTTTGAGTCGAGCTTAGAGGCTTATGTAGAAGCCACGATTCTTAACAAAGGTAAGACCACTTATACCCTTAAAGCAGCTGAATTAGAGCAAGCAATTCTAGCCATTCAAGTTTTTGATGCAACGAATAAACTAATTCCAAGTATTCCGCCTAGTCTGCCACTTTCTGAGGAAAATAGTACTTACATTACAATAAAACCTATGGAAGCTTTTATTACTACTTATGATTTACATATCTTTGACCCTTTGCTTGCTGTTGGAAAGTATAGGGTTAAAATGAAAAATATGCCTTCTAATCAAGTTTCTTTTGAGATAAATACCACTACTAAAAATGACTAAAAAAACGGCTTTAATTATTGGCGCTTCTGGCTTAGTTGGAGAACAATTAACACAACAGTTATTACTAGACGAACGCTACGAAAAAGTTACGGCACTCGTCCGAAAGCCTTTAGATATCAAACACGATAAATTGGTTCAAACTCGCTATGATTTTGATTGGCCCAATGCTGATTTGGCGATAGGAGATGAACTTTTTTGTTGTTTGGGAACGACCATTAAAAAGGCTGGTTCGCAAACGGCTTTCAAAAAAGTTGATTATTACTACATTGTAGAAACGGCTAAAATTGCTTTGGGGAATGGTGCCAAAAAAATAGCCATCATCTCTTCGATAGGAGCAGATAAGGATTCTAGTATTTTTTATAATAAAATCAAAGGCGAAACGGAAGAAGCCCTTCAGAAATTAGACTATGAAGCTTGTCATGTCTTACGTCCTTCTTTATTAATGGGCGCTAGAGATGAATTGAGAATGGGTGAATTGGTCGGCAAATTAGCCATGACTGCGTTTTCCTTTGCGGTTCCTAATAAGTACAAAGGCATTGAAGGCAAACAAGTTGCCAAGGCAATGATTGCAGCCATTAATTCAGATAAAACAGGCTTTCATGTTTTGGAATCAGATGAACTGCGTACCTTTTAAGTAAATTTGAAGATTTGAAAATGAGTCCATTTATTTTTTTAATCGTCTCATTTTCAAATCTCCAAATCATCAAATTATGTTATCCAATTGCTGCACATTTTTCCGCTAACCAAGCTTTTTCTTCGGCATCCAAAGAAGGCGACAAAGCAGCATATACTCGTTCGTGATATCCATTCAACCACGCAAGATCTTGTTCAGACATCAAGGATAAATCAATCAATTTTGTTTCTATTGGAAACAAGGTAATAGATTCAAACGCTAAGAAATCCTCATTCTTAGAAGAAGGCACACAAAGCATTAAGTTTTCAATTCGAATACCATAAGCGCCTGTTTTGTAAAAACCTGGCTCATTAGATGAGACGGTTCCTTCCTCCAAAGCAGTTGATCCACGTAAGGTTGTTGTACTTTCTGCAAAGCCTTGTGGCGGTTCGTGTACTCTCAAAAAGAAACCAACACCATGTCCCGTTCCATGCCCATAATTTAATCCAGCATTCCAAAGATTCATTCTCGCCAAAACATCCAATTGCACGCCAGTCGTTCCTTTAGGAAAGTTCGACGTTTGCAAAGCAATATTTCCTTTTAGGACTAAGGTATAATGTTCTTTTTGTTCTTTGGTAGGTGCCCCAAAACAAATCGTTCTAGTAATATCTGTTGTTCCATCTAAATACTGTCCCCCACTGTCAATCAACAACATACCTTCGTTTTTGATCGTAGCGCAAGTCGCTTCTTCTGCGTGATAATGTACAATTGCACCATTCGATTTGTAGCCAACAATAGCCGCAAAACTATCTCCTTTATATAAATCCTGTTGGCTTCTAAAACCACTTAATTTTTTGGCAACATCTGTTTCTTTGATGTCTTCCTTTACAATGGTTTCTTCTAGCCATTTAAAAAAGTGTGTCAAAGCAATCCCATCTTTAACCATAACCGAACGGAAATGCTTAATTTCCATCTCATTCTTAATCGCCATCATGGGCATTATTAGCGAAGTTCCTTTGAGTAACTTAGCTTTCATTGAAGGCACAAACGACCAACTAAAGTTGTTTTCATCTACAAAAATAGTCTCCTTCTCAGAAACAGCACTCAAGGCAGCTCCAACGGCATGATAATCTTGTAGAGCAACGCCAGATGCTTTCAGCGTTTCCTTCAAATCTTGAGGAACTTTATAATCCTTGATAAATAAGGTAACGGTATTCGCACTCACCAACAAATAAGACAAAACCACAGGCGTATAATCTATATCCCAAGCTCTGATATTCAACATCCAAGCAATTTCATCCAAACCACTAATAAAATAATGTTCTGCTCCTTTTTCTTTCATTCCTGCTCGTAAAGCAGCCAATTTTTCATCTCTATGGACGCCATTGTATTTCACATCATGTTCATAAGCAATGGTATCTGGCAATGCTGGACGGTCGGTCCAAACCTTGTTGCTGATATTTTCTACGTCTTTGATAATAATCTCTTTTGGAGTAGAATAGGATTGTAAATAAGCAATCTGTTGTACTGAAAACAAGCTTGCCTCCACTCCTATCGTTGCACTTTGGGGCAACAAATTACAAAGCCATTCAACATGCTCTGGAGCGTGTTGCACTTGTTGTTTGTGCAATACAATTCCAGTTCCTTCTAATTCTGTTGCTGCTTGCAAGAAATACCTTGAATCGGTCCACAAAGCAGCATAATCTGCCAAAACAACCACTAGTCCAGCAGAACCTGTGAAGCCTGAAAAGTAAGGTCTTACCTTCCAATGTGCTGCCACATACTCACTCTGATGTGGGTCATTGGCAGGAATAATTAAGGCATCAACACCTTCCGATTTCATAGCAACACGCAAGGCTGCTAAACGTTCTTTTATGGTCATTTTATTCTCTATTTTGGTTGTTTCTGTTAATAATTCTTAGGAAACTGTTCTTTTCTATAGTAAT
>CALDEP010000414.1 GCA_937942475.1 uncultured Aureispira sp. | reverse complement strand
ACCGAAAAATTCTTGCGTACAGAGTACCTTCTAGTTGGAAGATTCCTGAGCAAAATTATTTGGATTAAATTATTAGATAAATTAGTATCATTATTTTAAAGTTGTTTAAGTAGTATTCTATATATTACTACTTAAACAACTTTTTTTTAGTATAAATAAAAATTATGAAATTTTACTACCTACTTTTATTATTTGTAATAACGGCCTGTGGTTCAGGAAAAGAAACGACTACAGACGAAAACGGTGAGAATACCCAAGGTGAAGTTATAGAAACGGTAAGTGATGTAACGGAACCTATATCTGAAGTGGCGATAGGGGAAGCGGATACAGATGCTTCTGATCCAGATAGTCTTGTTGTTCCATCTTTTGCCATTCACTTTGATTTTTCAGAGAAGGTTCAAGAGATCTTAACGAGCGGAAAAGAACGTTTAGTAATTGATCTCGTATTGAGTGGTCCAGCAGCAGATAAGTCGAAGCTTATGGATAAGGATTATTATAGCGATGAAGATGAGCTGGTCTACTTGAAAAATGTAGAAATCATGTATGAGCAAAATGAAGCTCAAACGTTTACAATCGAAAATTTAAAAGTTTCTAAAGAAGCTTTAAGTGCCTTGGAAAATCCAAACTATACAATTGGCGTTAATTTTTACAGCAGTAGAACTTCTTCTGATAATAACCTATTTGATGCCAGCATATTGATAGAAGAGCTAAACGCAATGAAGGGGAAAACACATACTGTAAAAATAAAAATGCTGTAGGTTTTAATCTATTATAAAGGCTTTAAAATTTAGTTAAAGAATGTACAAGATATTACTATTTATAGGCTTGCTTTTTTTTATGGGCTGTGCTAATAATGCAGCAGAGAAAAAAGCGTCTACTTCCAAAGAAATTCAAGATGCATCAACGGAAACTACTGTTGTTGAGTTGAGTGTGGATGAATTGATGGAGAAAATTGATGCAGAAACAGCGGAATTTACTCCAACTGAATCAAACGTTACCATCCAAGAGATCAATGCCTGTGATGTAAAAGATTATAAAGGAATAAAAAAATCTATTTTTTGTTTTGCAGGAGGTATGAGTGCGCAAGAAACAGTTCTTTATTATAAGGAAGGAAAAGCAATTGCAGCAAAATATACCTTGGAGCAATACAATGCTTCCCCAGCTAATATAGCCGATTATGATGAAGCTAAAACGGTTAAAAAGGAAGTCAAATTGTATTTTAAAGAGGGCGATTTAAGAAGCTTTGATAAAGTACTAGATCTGAATAACCAAGCGGTGATTTTGGACGAAGAACAAACGAAGCAGTGGGAAATTTTGATTGCTGCCATTCAGTAATTTTAATTTACTTTTAGGATAGCCTAAGGAACAAGATGTCAAGCACCTAATGTGTCTGACATCTTGTTTTATTTTAAGCCATTAACAACTCTTTTAACATCGTCTTTCGTTGGCGGTTATCAATATTACGAACCGCAATACCCAAGGCTTTGCGAGTGCCGACAAAAATGGCCATTTTTTTAGCCCTCGTCAGCGCAGTGTAAATCAAGTTGCGATACAACATACTAAAGTGTTGTAAGACTAGGGGAATGATAACAATATCAAATTCACTACCTTGAGATTTATGAATGGTAATGGCATAAGCCAGTTCTAAATCAATAATATCTTGCTTGGTATAAGCGATAATTCGATTTTCTGAACCACTCTGATAAGTAATCGTTAAGGTCATATCCAAAGGATTGATCAAGGTAATTGTTCCAATGTCGCCATTAAATACCTCCAAATCGTAGTTGTTTCGACGCTGAATGACTCGATCGCCTACCCGAAAAATTCGACCGCCCATTTCTAAGGAAGCTTTGCCTTCTTGGGCAGGATTTGCTTGTTCTTGAATCAACTGATTGAGGTTGTTGGTTCCCATTGTTCCAACCTTCATAGGCGCCAGAATTTGAGTTTCTAAATTGGAAGAAAACTTACTAGGAATTGTTTTGGTGTACAAACGAACGATCATTTCCGCAGCCGTTAGACCATAATGGAGCGAAGACCAAGGATGAATGTGTTGCAAGACCTGTTTGAGTGCATTTGCTTCATTGGGCGATTTGAGCAGGGCATTTAAGTCCGCTTTTAAATATTTATCTGGAATATTAAAGACATAAGAACGTGCCCCTTGTCGTCGAATGGCTTCTATTTCTTGTTCAGAAGTTTCTTGAATGTAAAAATCTTCTTCCAATTTGACAGATTTGTAGGTCTCATCCGATTCTTTGACAAAAGCAAGGTTTTTATTTTCAAGGACTTGTTTCATCGTTTTGTTAATCTTCTGGATAAACCTTAGTTGGTCTTTTGTTGCTTCGTCCGAATCAACAAATAGGCAATCAATGCCTTCTTCCCAAGCTTTTGCATGATGAATAGGCGACTCAATTTTGGGAACTTCTCCCTTATTAATTTGATGTGCATATTGTATAATTCGACTTTCTTGCGCTTGCCGAAAGATGGTTAACAATCGGTAGGTAGGAATAATATGGCTGTCGATTAAATCTTTCAAAACATTTCCAGCTCCAACCGAAGGCAATTGGTCGGCATCACCAATGAACAAGACTTGCGCACGAGTAGGAATGGCTTTTAACAAAGAGGCAGCCAAAGAAATATCCAACATAGAACACTCGTCAATAATAATAAAGTCACATTCCAGAGGCGTTTCTTCATTTTTTTGGAACTGCCCAGAGCCTGGTTGCCAAACCAATAAGCGATGAATCGTTTGCGCTTCCATGCCAATTACTTCAGACATTCGCTGCGCTGCACGCCCTGTTGGAGCCGCTAGTAGAATGCGCTTTTTCATCGCTCGAAGCAATTGCACCAAAGCTTTTGTCGTCGTTGTTTTTCCACAGCCTGGACCACCTGTTAAAATAGAAAAGGGCTGCGCTACAGCGCCCAAGACGCTTTGATATTGTTCTTGGCTGAGTGGAAATTTTTGAACCTTGTTGTAACGTTCTAACCAATTGTTGACCCGTGAAAGTTCTACCTTTATTTTTTGTTGTAATAATTGCTGTGTACACTTCGCTGTATACAATTCATCATAATATAGGCTTTTGGAGTAATAACATTTGAGTGCCTCTTTTAATCTAGTTTTGAGTTCATTTTCTGCTTCCATGCCGATAATTTCCTGATTGATTAAATCTGAAAAATCTTGTTGAAGCAATTTTTTGACTTCTAATTGAATGTTTTCTAATTCTAGGTAACAATGTCCTTGATCTCGACTAGCCGCCAAAACATGGCTAATAGCTGCTCGTATTCGCTTGGGACTGTCTTTTGCTAAACCTATATTTAAGGCAATTTTATCAGCAGAAAAGAAACCAATGCCATAAATGTCTTTGGATAATTGATAAGGATTTTCTTGTACAATAGCGATGGCATTATTGCCGTATTGTTTGAATATTTTGACGGCAAATAAGGTACTAATTCCGTAACTCTGTAGAAAGAGCATGACGTTTCTAATCTCTCTATGTTCGACCCAAGAATTAGTGATTTGTTGTAATTTAGTCGCTGCAATTCCTGGAACCTCTGTTAGTCGGTCGATTTTATTTTCGAAGACATCCAAGGTATCAGCTCCAAAATATTTGACAATTCGTTTGGCAATTTTAGGACCAACCCCACGAATCATTCCTGAGCCTAAATATTTTTCTAGGGCAGAGGCGGTTGCTGGTTTGCGCTCTGTGACTTTGCTGGATTTGAATTGTTCGCCAAATTTAGGATGTTGCGTCCATTCGCCTTCAAATTCCATCGTTGCACCTGCAAAAACATTGGCTTGATGCACGGTGACCGTTCTCAACTCATGTAAACTTTTAAGTGGATTGACTTTTAGAACCGTCCAGCCTGTTTCTACATTGTGGTAGGTTACTCGATGTATGATTCCAACAAATGTTTCCATAAACTGCTCCCTTTAATCCAAAATCTAATGCCAACAAATCTTAGTTCTGTTTTTTTTATTGTTATAACAATGATAATACATCTGTTTAACAATTACAAGGTCAAGAGAAGAAAGGATTAGATTATGTATTAGAAAAGCTATGTTCTAATTTTTTAAGCTCTTTTATCATTAATTAAAGTGTTTTTCTGATTGTAACAGTTTGCTGTGATCGTGTTATTTTTTATCATAATAACCTTCCAATAGTGGCTCTTACCTAGTAGGCAGCACAGTAAACTGTTATAATCAGGTGTTTTTAAATAAATTTTTATAAAAACACCTCAAAAATACCTCAAAAAGAAAAATAACTCTATATTTGTTGTTCATGGGTTTTAGGGTTTAGTTTTCTAGGTTAGAGTATCGCAAGGTACTCTAACCTTTTTTTATAGAATAGCATCAATTGTCCAATTAAAATCTTGTTGTAGCAAGGGTAATTGCCTCCAATCCAATGGGGCTAATCGGATCTCAATATCTTGCCCCTCTAGAACGCCACTTAATATTAAATTTCCTGTGGCAGATGTTATATAGTTCAATTGATATTCTACCGCTGTTTCTGGGTGCTCCAAATAGAACTCTTGCGCCTCTAAGTCGTATTGAAATTGATAATCTTGCATCTTATCATCCATTGTTTGAACGATAAAATGACCTCTACGATGTACAAATACTCGTTTCCAACGTTTCGTAAACGTCGATAAAGAGGGGATGGGGAGTTCATTTTTTACAAAAGAAGTCACGGCATAAGCGCCATGAAATAAAGGTCTTTGTTGTGCATCATCATTGAAATTATTGACTTTGAAATAAGGAACTAAAGCCTCAAATAATAAGAGCCAAATGCTTATTGTTTTGATAAAGCTGTGTTGAAAACGCCTTTTTTTTGTTAAAAAACTAGGTGACCAAACCTTGGCTTTGACTAATTTTTGATGAATTAAAAAAGCATAGAGCGCTTTTAAATATGGGATTATCAAGATAAAGGATAAAAACAAGAAAAAACTAGCATAGAGTTTTACAGAGATATTGAAACCCAAATTAATAGCAAGGACATTGCTCAATATCCCAAAAGCCATTAAACTGCCTAGCAAATAGGTTTTGCGAAAAAGTAGGAGACTAGCTGCAAGCACCTCCAAAATTCCACCAAAAACAGTATAGAAATAAGAACTTCCCATTGCCGACCAAAACAACAAATCTTTGGGCATTTCTCCTACACGAGTATAGAGTGTATTGGGTTCTGGTAAGAAAAATTGGCATTTGAATATTTTGTTAAAACCATATAAAAAAAGTTGTAAGGCTAAATAATAACGAACATAAGTATAAAAGGCATAACTAACTTTGGAGTAATTCAAAGTTGGCTGTATCCACCTCCATAAACAAGCCGCAATGCAAGCCAAAACCATTAAATTGAAGGTGTGAATAAAGGCGCCTGTTGAGTCAGATGTTAATTGATAAATAAAATTCTCCTCTATTCTAAATATAAACCTTCCTGTCCACAAGACCAATTGCTCAAAAATAGGATCTGTATACGCCCGTAAACTAGGTATATAATGTGTTGGAGTCGAAAAGGTACTGGTAAATAATAGGACAAAAATAAAAGTAGGTCTAAAGAAAAAATCTTGGCATTTATGGCTTGAATTTAAGGCAGATACAGCAGTATTCATTTTATGGATTTTTAACTGAAACTATTAAAAATAGAAGGGCTGGAATACTCAATAGCCAGATCAAAAGCGATTCGCTAGATTTGCTAGGAGAAAAACCAGCTAACTGCGTTTTTGTAGCATTACTTTTTGGCGTAACTTCTTCTTGTTCGATTTCGCTTGTAATAATGCTTGTCTTTTTTTGAGTGGCTTTTTTAGCCTTTTTTTTCTTGACGCTTGGCTTGGATTTTGGAGTTATAGTTTTCGATTTGGATTTTTGATTTAAGTCTTGAATTGGCGTACAGATTTGAATGCTATCCAGAGAGTCTTTGATTTGGATTTGACTGGGTTTAATCGGTTTTACGTTGAGCGAACATTTTTTTATTCTGTTTAACTTTTGCAGTTGATAATCACTAGGACCCAAACCAAATTCATCTGGAACATCAATCGTAAAACTAGAATTGGCACCGCTGTGACTACGCAAGGCTATTTTTTTTGTCTGTGCAGAACTTAGGTATATATTAAAAATAAGAATGGCTAAGCTTAAAAGAATTGTTTTCATTTGAATAATTGTTTAATTTTGAAATAATACTTAAAACTAGATCTTAGACTTGAAAACATTAAAAAAACAACTTGTAAAGGCTTTGTAAACCGTTTTACAAGTGTTTTACAAGGCTTAAAGAAGCTTTTTAAGCGCCTAGAAACTATTATTATCATTTTAGAAATCAGGAATATATGACCGAAAAAAAATTAAAAAGCTTTAAGCTGCTCAAACAAGAAGTAGAGGCAACTTTTCGGCAACAGGTCAGTTCTTGTCAAGCATCTATTCATGAATGGAAGGGAAAACAAATCGCTTTGTTTCAAGAATCATTAAGGGAACAGGTCGGTGGCTATGTCAGTGAAAAGTGGTTTTATACGCACCTCAAGGTAGAAGACAATGAGAAACTGCCTAGAATTGATATGCTAAATTTATTAGCACGTTATGTTGGTGCAGAAGATTGGCAAGCTTTTTTGACTACTGTAACAATAGAGACCAAGCCCGATGTATTATCAGAAGAACCAAGACTAGCCAAATCAAAGTTGCCTGCCTTTTTATTGCCTGTAAGTATTTTGATAATAGGAGGAATGTTTTTGCTAGTTTCTTTTTTTAATAAAGCAGAAAGTTATCAATTTTGCATCGTGGATCAAGACGATGGAATGCCAATTGTTGCTCAAAACATAGAAGCTTTTTTGTTAATAGAAGGAGAATCGCCCTTGCCTTTAAAAATAGATAGCTTAGCTTGTTTTTGGGTGAAAAAATCAGAGGAGACCTTGATCAACTTAAAAATTCAAGCCCTTTATTATCAACCTATCCTAATTCAACGAGCGTTTAAGAGCGCAAAAACAGCAGAAACAATTGCTTTGAAAAAAGATGACTATGCCTTGATGATACATTACTTTTCAACCAATAAAATGGAAGATTGGAAAGCCCGTCGAGACCAATTGGATTTGATGTTGAGCGATGAAGCCCAAATTATTCAAGTGCATAATAAAACAGGCGGCGGTATGGCTCTATACAATAAGACGGAATTTATTAATAAAATGACCATGCCGATTAAGAGTTTGAAAAATATCAATATCCTAGAAACCAAATACAAAGGCAAGCAAATTGTTGAAATTCGATTTGTGCAAAACGAAAAATAATATGAGCAAAACTATTGGTGTTGTAATAGTAGTTTTTTTGCTATTAATAGAAGTTACTTTGGGACAATCTGTCGCCATGCCAGATCATGCTTTGGAAGATTTAAGGTCTACGAACCTAAGTCGAACTAATTTATCTGTTTACGAAGAACAAGCGGTGCTGAAATTGCAAGATGTCTTGGATTATGGAACCATTATAGGGAGTCAAAAGTACAACCTTGAATTGCGTGAAACCGCCTTGGAAGCTACTTTGTCTTTTTTTGATAAAGCCGCAAAACTACCTTGTGCTTGGTTGTCAGAAAAAAAAGAAAACGTAAGGAAAAACAATAAAAATTGGTGTACGCCAGCACAATTATTTCAAGCACTTTTGGAAAGGCCTTCTTATGAATTAGAAATTGGGAGGAAAAATATCCACGTACAAGAAAATCTGCGCAAAATATCGAAGAATAGCTATCAAGGAACATTAGTATACGAACAAGAAATTAAAACGAAAAAAAATAAGAATACCAATGCGTTTAAAGAAGATAAAACAGAAGTGATTCACATTCAATTTGTATTAAAACGCATGGATAAACAATTTGGAAACACAAAAGAAGTGGTTTGGGAAATTAAATTATTGGGAATGCTTTAGAGCCTTGAAATAGCGATAAATAAAGGGATTAAAGACATTTAAATGGAAGAGAGTACTACTGATTTTTGAAATTAGTGGTACTTTTTTTTGCTCTACACTTGTAGAGCTTGATTTTTTGTTCTACATTTGTAGAGTAGTATTTAAATCAACAACATGAAATTATCAAAAACAGAAGAAGAGTTGATGCAGCATATTTGGCGTCTTGAAACGGCCTTTATGAAAGATATTTTGGAAGCTTATGAAGCCCCAAAACCTGCGACAACAACCATTGCAACCTTATTAAAACGTATTCGAGATAAAGGGTTTATTGATTATGAAACCTCTGGAAAGTCTAGAAAATATTATCCATTGGTTAGTAAGTCCGACTATTTTGGCAAGCACTTTAGAGGTTTGCTTCAAAATTTTTTCGGCAACTCTGCTAGTCGATTTGCTTCTTTTTTTACGCAATCCACCGATTTGTCTAAGGATGAATTGGAAGCTTTAAGAGCTGTTATTGATGAGGAGATAAAAAAGAAAGAAGGATGATGCCCTATATTTTAAAATCTGCTCTGTGTTTGGGGCTGATTTATGGCGTGTATAAACTACTGCTAGAGCGAGAAAAAATGGCTCTATTTAATCGCTGGTTTTTACTGTTTGGATTGTTGTTCTCTTTTATAATTCCCTTGATTCGTTTGGAATTTACTGCTGTGAAAATATTGGCGCCGATTCCAATGAAGGATCTAATAGCCTTAGAGTTGGTTTCAGGAAAGACAAGCCCTTCGTTAGAAATTTTAGATTGGATGACCTTGTTGTACAGTTGTTATGTTGTAGTAGCCTGCTTGCTGCTAGTTCGTTTTCTCTACCATCTAAATCAGCTGTATTTGTTGGTGAAGCAGCATCCTGTAATTGATTTCAGAGGAGCCAAATTAGTCTTGTTAAAGGAGGATGCTTTGCCTTATACCTTTTGCCAATATATCTTTGTTTCCCAAGCAGCTTATGAACAAGGAGAGCTTGAAGAAGAATTATACCTCCACGAATTGACGCACGCTCGCCAATGGCATTCGATGGATGTTTTGTTGATCGAGTTGTTGCAAGTTTTCTTTTGGTTTAACCCCCTGTTATTGTTTTATAAACGAGTGATTCAGCTCAATCATGAATTCTTAGCAGATGATGCTGTGATTCAGAAATTTAAAACAGTAGCGAGTTACCAACATCTTTTATTAGATAAAATAAGCCCCAATCAATGCTTGTCATTGACGAGTAATCTAAATTTTTTATTAACTAAAAAACGTTTAAAAATGATGACTAAAAGCACTTCTTGGTTTAGAGCCTGTTCGCTTGCTTCTGTGACCATGCCGCTATTTTTTGCCTTGTTATTTTTGTTTAGTAATAAGGTAGAAGCACAAGTAGGAACTAAAAAACAAATTCAACTGAAAGACAATTATTTTCAGCATACGACAATCGTTTGTGAAAAAAATGCGAACAAGAAAATCTACAAGCCTTACGCTGATTTGACAAAGAAAGAAAAAGAGATGCTGCCGCCACCGCCACCAAAAATGGATGGAAATAAAACAGCCGCCCCACTTCCCAAAGGAATATTGGTTTATTGGGGGGAGGATGATAAGGTGACAATTGGTTTTGCGAGTACCGACAATATTCCACCACCACCGCCACCACTAGCACCGCCTGTTCCTCCAGTGCCACCGACTCCGCCTACTCCAAAATAGTGTTTAATATAGGAGCGTCTTCATCTTGATAATCTTAGGTTTATAGTATTATCAAACTTATAATAATAACAAGCAAGGAATAACAAATTGTTTGTTGCTTTATAAAAATAGAATTGGTCTAAAGCAATCGCTTTAGACCAATTTTGTATAAGGTTTTATTAAAAAAAAGCCTGTGGAGTAAATTCCTTACTCATGAACGACCACCTTCTGTTTACTAATCACCTTTCCCGTTTCATTGCTAAGAATCAAAAAATAATTGCCTTGAGGAATGTTCCCCATTGACAATTCAAATAAGCTGTTGTACTCATCAAAAGAAACGGTTTCTTCTAACATCAATTGCCCCAATGTATTGTATAATTGAAGTTTGAGTTCCAATTCATAAGAAATCCAAGAGCGAATGTTTAGATGATTTCCCGAACGAACAGGATTTGGATAAATTGCAATATGATTAGGGCGACTATTGGTCGTAGATGGATGTAAATGAACGACATTAGAATAAGCGTAACTTTCATCAAAATCTATTTGCTTGAAGCGATAATATTGATTTTGATATTGTAAAGACTCATCCCAAAACTCATACTCCAAGGTGCCAATGTGATCACCAGCGCCATCAACCCAACCAATTACATTCCAACTAATGCCATCAAAACTCTTTTGTATTTCAAACCCTTGATTGTTTATTTCTGCATAGGTGGACCAAGTAAGTTTTCCTTGGTTCTCTTCCGTTTTCGCAAACAAAGGCGATGCCTCTATGGGCAAAGTGACCACATAACAACTCCCCGCATCTTCTGTATAACTACGGGCATGATAACCGTCATTTCCACTGGCAGAAGCAAAAAAGGAAGGACAGGCTGTTGGATTGTCATAAGAAATTTCACTATAGCCAGAACCGTCTAAACCACGATAAAAGATACAATTTTGAGTACTTGCCAAATCAGGATTATCATTATAACCAGACAAACTATCACCCAAATACACATCACAGGCATAAGGATTGGTATACAAATCACTGCTTGAACCAGAACTAGTATCTCCTCCAAAAAAATGGATACAAGTATCTACTCCAGCCAAGGTAAAACTCATAGCACCTGAGGCGACACCTCCCTGAAAAGGAGCTTGCGCCAACAGGATATTGCTCAAAAGCAATAGGCTACTACATATAAGCCACTTCATATTTTTTATAGTTTAATTCTGAGTACAGGACAAAAGTTGTTTTATCTAATAAAATAAAGTATCTGCTTAACATTTTATTAGATTTTAGATCGCTATCGCTTTTAGATACTAGATTTTAGACCCTATTGAGATGCAATAAGGTCTAAAATCTACCAGCGA
>CALDEP010000413.1 GCA_937942475.1 uncultured Aureispira sp. | reverse complement strand
CTTTTGTTTTTATTCAAAAAAAGGAACTATTCTCTTTTTTTTAGTGTTTGACGCACTTTACCCTCTGTTTCCATAGGCTTAGAGTCAAAAATAAGCACTCATTTTAATAGTATTTAATTATGCAAAAATTTTACCAACTTTGGTCTGTCCTAGATAAATGGAAGCCTTGGTATTTAATTGCGGGATTCCTCTTAACATTTTCTTCTTTGATAAGAATGTTGGAGCCCAAAATTGTACAAATAGCCGTTGACGGAGTTGTAAAGTTTTTTTCGACTTCTAATACCGATAATTCTCCCGACTGGATTGTACGCCTTTTTTACAAAGTACTGCCAACTGTTGAGTCTAACAATTTAACTTGGGTTCTGGTTTGCATTGGTGCTTTATTAATTTGTATTGTTAGTGCAAAAGCCATTACCTGGTTCCTAGCTAATATATTGGTTGCCAGCAGTACAGAAAAAGCCATCAAGCATTTTAGAGACCAGTTATTTGCTCATATTCAAACCTTGTCTCTATCCCAAATGGGAAAAATTCCAACGGGCGAACTAATTCAGAGATGTACAGGAGACATTGGAACCATTCAAAAATTTATAGGTAGTCAAATATCCGAGTTAATTCGATTGGCAGCAATTGCAATCGGTGCTTTTGCCATGATGTATTTGGTGCATCCTACTTATGCCTTTATTTCTGTGCTCTTATTTTTTCCTATTATATTAACCTCTTATTTTTTCTTTAAAAAAGAACAATCGGTTTGGGAGGAACATGAAAACGAGCAAGATAAATTGACGGCTATCATCCAAGAAAACCTATCGGGCATTCGAGTCGTCAAAGCCTTTGCAGAAGAAGAAAATGAAACCCTTCGATTTGCTGCACAAAACGAGGCAAAACGAAGTATTGGCGTTCGACATATTGATTTACATATGGTCTTTTGGCCTTTGTCAGATTGGTTGGTGAACATACAAATCGCCCTATCCCTTTTTGCGGGAGGCTATTATTCTTTGCTGGGAGAAATTACGGTTGGAGAATATGCTAGTTTTTTCACCTATGCCATTATGGTCACTTGGCCGATGCGTAATTTGGGTAGAATTGTCTCTCAATTGGGTATGGCAGGCGTTGCTATGGAGCGAATCACTCAAATATTAGAAGCAGAAGTGGAAGATTATGACACTAGTAATACGCCAAGCCTTACAGAACCTTTGGGAAGCATTGAATTTAAAAACGTCTGGTTTTCTTATCCCGAAATTCAAGTAAAAGAAAGCAACAAAAATACGTCTTGGGCTTCAGAAACGAGTTCCAAAACAACCCAAGAGAAAAAATGGGCTTTGCAGGACGTTAGTTTTAAAATCAAGCAGGGCGAAAAGCTGGCGATCATGGGTCCTACTGGAGCAGGAAAATCTACTTTAATTGCGCTTTTATTGCGTTTTTATGAACCCGATAAGGGAACTATTTTGATGAATGGAAAGCCTTTGGAAAGTTATGATAAGTTATTTTTGCGCCATCATTTAGGCGTTGTTTTACAAAAGTCCTTTTTGTTTTCCACTAGCATTCGAGCCAATATTGCTTATGCTCGGAATGATTTGGATGGTAATTTACAATTATCACAAAAAAGCAGCAACTCTTCTGAAGCCATTCTAACTGCTGCAAAAGATGCCTGTGTGACTGATTTTATTGACAAAATGAGTGCTGGCTATGATACTTTGGTGGGCGAAAAAGGCGTCACTTTATCTGGCGGACAGAAACAGCGGGTTGCCTTGGCGAGAACGCTTCTGAGTGATCCTCAAATTCTTATACTAGACGATGCCACTTCCGCTGTGGATACAGAAACGGAGTTCAAAATGCAACAGGCGCTCAATCGAAGAATGGAAGGAAAAACTACCCTTATCATTTCGCATCGACTAACGTCTGTACAACATGCCGACCAAATTTTAATTCTAAAAGAGGGCGCTGTTCTCGAATTTGGCGACCATGCTAGCTTATTAAAAAACAAGCTTTTTTACAAAGAGGTTTTTGATATACAATCTAGTATTGAAGATGCTATTCAGGAGTAAGCTTTATGTTTACATTCATTTTGTACGATAAATTCACTTGTATGTTTTTTCATTTTTTTGTAATTTATCGTACAAAACTCACCCTAAAACCACCCAAACAACTTATATATAAATAAACAGATATTATTAAGCTATAATCCAACTTGTTTATTTAAAAACAATTCGTATTTTACGTACATGGAACAAGACATACTTCACACTGCTATAGAAAAACTATACGAACACTCTAAATTTCGCTTAGAGGTAATTAGTTTACATCATAATTCCAAAAATCAGGCGTATGATGGTATGCTAAGATTCGGAGAAAACTTAACTAAAACTGAATTTCTCTTTAAAGTCAAAAAAAGGCTTACGTTGTCAAAAACACCTGGAATTAATACAACTGATACAAAGAACACGATTCTAATTGCTGACTATATCCCAAAAGCTGTAAAAAAACACCTAAAGGAAAAAAATCAGTCTTATTTAGATACAACAGGTAATGCATTTATTACAGACAAACAAGCATTATTTATCTATATCGAAACAAACAATAATTTACCTATTTTTTCTAAAAAACCCAGTAGAGCTTTTTCTAAATCTGGGCTCAAAGTAATTTATCAAATACTAATTGATGAGCAGATTCTAAATAAACCTTATCGACATATTGGTGAAGTATCTCAGGTTTCTATAGACACTGTTAGGCATGTATTAAAAGACTTATTAAGAGACAAATACATTGTCAATGTTAATAAAAAAGAGTTTAAATTAATAAACAAAGAAGGGTTACTACAAGAATGGACAGCCTATTTCAATAAAATATTGAGACCGAAATTAAACCAACGCAATTTCAACCCCATATCTAAAAATATTCGATTAAATACTTTTTCTATAAACGCTTCTATTGGGGGAGAACTAGCCGCAGAACAGTTATCCAATTACCTTATTGCTGAAAGTGCTATTATTTATACCAATAAATCCTTTTTTGAACTTGCTAAAAAGCATGAATGGATCCCCGCAGCAGATGGCAAAATTACATTGATTGAACAATTTTGGGCAGAGAAAGAGATAGAAAGTACTGAAAAGATGGTGCACCCAATCTTAATCTATGCGGACTTATTGAATCATCCTATTCCTCGTAATTTAGAGACGGCTAAAATAATTTATAATAAATATGTCAAACCTACTTTATAATGCCTTACAAAATTCTCATTTAAAAGACATCATTCATGACCTTCAAAAAGCAGCTTCTGAATTAGAAATTGTTTTTTTTGGTGTAGGAGCACTTGCTCGCAATACTTGGTATATTGCAAATAATGAACAAGCAAGAGGAACTAAAGATGTTGACTTTGGGGTTTATGTTCCAAGTACAGGAATATATATTCAATTAAGAGAAAAATTAGTCGAAGATTATTCCTACCGCAAAGTTTCAACGAATGCCTTTCGTTTAATATCGCCATACGGAATTCCATTAGATTTGCTTCCATTTGGACAAATTAAAGAAGATAATGAGACCACACGTGAAGGTGCGGCTATTCTTTCTATCAATTTAGAGGGTTTCTCAGAGGTTTATACACATGGTTTAACTATTGTAGAAATTGAAAACGACAAAATACAAGTCTGCTCTATTCCTTCTGTTATATTATTAAAATTGATAGCATACGATGATAGACCAGAAAATAGACCTAAAGATCCTTTAGATATTGATTCTATCATGAAACATTATCCTAGCATTGAAATGGAATTTATTTGGGCAGAATATACCTTTTTATATGAAGAAGATAGAGGTGATTTGAGTTCAGAAGAAATTGGTATAAAAGTCTTAGGCTATGAAATAAGTAAGATTATTCATGAGAATAAAAAATTGATTAACAGAACATTAAATATACTTACTAGAGCGATCAATCTGGACTCAAAATTAGCCCAGCAGATGATTCAAGATGCAGAAAAAGAGACCATTGAATCTAAAAGCAAGATTTTAAAAACACTGAAAGAAGGCATTCAAGAAGGTCTAAATAAATATAATTAAAAGCAAATAACAGCAGCTTAAAATCATCATGGAAACAACAAAATTAAACGATCAACAATTTAATACAAAAAAGGCCTTAGTCCCTTTTTTGAGAAGGATTGCTTCCTATGCGTGGAAATATCCGCGTTGGGTGATTGGTTTACTGTTTTGGGTAATGGTCGTTGCTGTTGCTGATGCTTTGTTTCCTTTGTTATTAAAAGGAACCATTGACAATGCGATTACACCACAATTGGAGGCCCTTAAATTAGCCCAAGATCAAGGCACACAATATGTCTTAGATTTCAGTCTTGTTTATTATTATACAGGACTCTTTTTATTGGTTGGTTTGATCCAAGCAGTGGGGGTTTATTTATTCATTCGTTATGCTGGGCGGATTCAAGAATATGTGATGCACGATTTGCGGAAAGACATGTTTGATCGTTTGCAAAAATTGTCGTTCTCTTTTTACGATCGCTCGGCTTCGGGTTGGTTGTTGACTCGTTTGACTTCCGATACTGATCGAGTTGCAGAAGTTATTTCTTGGGGTTTGTTAGAGGCATTTTGGGGCATTTCCATGATTTCCTTTTGTCTAATTATTTTGTTCTGGTACAGCTGGAAACTGGGTTTGGTGATCGCCCTGTCGATTCCATTTATGTTGTTGGTTTCTGTTAAAATAAGAATGCTTGTCTTGCAATATTCTAGAGATTCTAGAAAAATTAATAGTGAGTTAACCGCTACTTTTTCAGAGCACATTAATGGCATTGTTGTTAACAAAAGTACGGCACAGGAAGCACGAGTTAGCAAAGAATTTCAAGCCTTGAGTGCTAGGATGCAAGGCGCCTCTTATCGTGCGGCTTATTACACTGCCATGTACATACCATTGGTCATTTTAACAGGCTCTTTTGCTTCCGCTTTTGTGATTTACTTTGGCGGTAGTATGGCACTTGCAGTCCCTGCAATGATCACCGTGGGCACCTTGGTGGCAGCTTTAGATTATGCGAATAAAATTTTCATCCCAATTGTAGATATTTCTATGTTTTATGCTCGTGCCCAAGGTTCTTTGTCTGCGGGAGAGCGTATTTTTTCTTTGATTGACGAGCCTTTAGAAATCAAAGATTCGGAGACAGCAACTAATTTTGCGCCCATACAGGGGAACATTCAATTCGATCAAGTTGATTTTTATTATAATAAAGATCAAACAATTCTGAAAGATTTTAATTTAACGATAAAAGCTGGCGAATCCATTGCTTTGGTGGGTGCAACGGGAGAAGGAAAATCTACGATTGCTAATTTGGTCGCTCGTTTTTATGAACCTAAAGCAGGAAGTCTTAAAATTGATGGCATTGATTATAAAACTAAAACCCTAAAGAGTTTGCGGAAGCAATTGGGGATGGTTTTGCAGACCCCACATTTATTTATGGGGACGATTCGTGATAACATTCGTTATGCGAAAAAAGATGCCAGTGATGCAGAGATTACAGCGACTTTAGATTTGCTTGGAGCCACTCATTTTGTCGCTCGGCTGGACGAAGAAGTTGGAGAAGAAGGAGAAAATCTATCGATGGGAGAAAAGCAATTAATTTCTTTTGCTAGGGCCATTTTGCCCAATCCTAAGATTCTAATTATGGATGAAGCCACGTCTTCCATTGACACGATTACAGAAGCAAAAATTCAGCAAAGCATCCAACAAATGCTGGAAAATAGAACGGCTATTATCATCGCCCATCGGTTGTCTACGATTAAAAATTGCGATCGAATTCTTGTTATTCAAAAGGGAGGTATTATTGAAGATGGTTCACATCAAGTCTTGATGAATAAAAAAGGGACTTATTATAACTTATACACCAAACAACTTCGAGCAGAAAAAGTATTGGAGTAAGTAAAAACTAGCGCTCTCTAAACGCTTTTTGTAAGTCTTCTATCTCTATCTTATAATCATATTGGAGGTCTTCATGGAGTTTGACGATGACTTTTTCAACCATTTTGACTTGTTGGAAGTAGATATTTTTGAGGACAGTACTCCTTTTTAAAGAAGGCGTCATTCGAAGTAATTCGTAACAAAAAAACAAACGAATATCTACTTCCGTTTCTTTTTTCTTTGAATATCGAATGTATTTGGTGCAGGCTCGCAATATTTTTCGAATGCTCTTTTTGATAAAATAGATACTCGTTCTATTAATATCTGCAAAAGATTCAACGATTTCTTTTTTTACATTTTCGATATACAATGCTTCATTCTCTTCCTCAAACAACAGATAAGTCAAGAGTTCTTTGTTCTCTTTTTTAAACTTGGACAAACGCAAACACAACTCCAACAACTCTTGAGGTTTTCGTTGACTTAGTTCCGTTTTAAGTTCTTTGACAGTAGCTGTTTTCATAAAGGGGGAATTTAACCAAAAAGTGCCTTGAATCAACTCAATAATTTATTGCCGAGCAATAGGAGTTGGTTTATTTTTCTTCATAAGGATAGAAATTGCCCCAAACAAATAGAGCGCCTTTGGCCAAACGTTTGAAGAGTTCAATTTTTTCTACTGCAACAGGATCACTTTCATCCTTGGGTACATCATATTCCACTTCAATGTTGTCTAGGCTTAGTAATTGAAATCTATTTTGACGAAAAATAGCCACTACTTTAGCTCTAAATTCATCAGCACTACTAGCTCGAACAGCAATATAGGTTTCTGCGCCATCTCTGTTAACAGCACTTCTATTAATCCCCATATTTTTAACATGTGCGAGTCCTACCCAAATATCTTGATCTTTCGTTTTCATATTGAGTTTATTTTTAGTTCTAATATTCGTTCTAAATTTAAGAAAATTTAGCCAATTTTTGAACTAGTTTCCATTTTCTAATATAATTCTACCCACAAAATCACTACATCAACCAATTATTGGCTGATGTTGCGCAGCTCTCATAAGCTCTCTCGACGAACGTAAAGAGGAGCACGGTACTTTAAGTTTTGCGTAACATGAATTATTGATTTTTATGTGATATAGCTCACAAAAGCTTTAAACTTTATACAATATATTACAAATGCAAAGCAAGGTCTAAATAGCCCTAGAGTTTTTTTTTGAACCAACTATATTGTGATTATGATAAAATTTAAGCCTGTATTTTATGTTTTAATGTTAATCCTTGGCACGGCACAACTTTTTGCTCAAAGCAACTTTGATTATGAATTAGAGCTTATCCCCCTTAGTGTTCCTAATTTACCTGGATTTCATTCTTTTTCATTTGCTCAAGATAATGGAAAATGGCTTGTTATAGGAGGCCGATTAGATGGCATACATGCAAGGCAACCCTTTAATGCCTTTCCTCAAGCACAAAATAATACCGCTATTTATGTTATTGATATCAATACCCAACAATATTGGTCTGCTCCTTTAACTAGCTTATCAACAAGCATTCAAGAACAGCTACAGTCAACCAACATGAATTTTTATCAAGATAAAGATAGCTTATATCTTATCGGGGGCTATGCTTATTCTCCTACCGCTGGAGATCACATTACCTTTCCCTACTTAACTTCCGTTAATATTCCTAGCTTAATAAATGCGGTGATGAATGGGACGACTATAAATAACTCTTTTAAACAAATAACCGATCCTATTTTTGCTGTAACAGGAGGGCAATTAGGCAAAATTGATGCTACTTTTTATTTGGTAGGTGGTCATCGTTTTGATGGGCGTTACAATCCTATGGGTCATGCAACCTACACTCAAACCTATACAGATAAGATTCAGAAATTCAACATTAACAATAGTGGTTCTCAACTTTCGTTTTCTAATTATGTAGCCATTACAGATCCAATTCATCTGCATAGAAGGGACTACAATTTATTACCTCAAATTTTTCCTGATGGAACAGAAGGCTACACGATTTCTTCTGGCGTTTTTCAAAATGCGGTAGATTTACCCTTTCTTTATCCTGTTAATATTACAGCCAATGGATATGACCCCATCACCAATTTTAATCAATATCTTAGTAATTATCATGGTGCTAAAGCCTGTTTGTACGATTCGATAGGAAACAATATGCACAACTTATTCTTCGGGGGCATGAGTCAATATTATTATTCAAATGGAAGTCTAGTCCAAGACAACCAAGTTCCATTTGTCAAAACAATCAGTAGAATGACTCGAATGGCAGACAGTAGTTTGCATGAATTTCAGTTACCACAAGAAATGCCAGCACTCAAAGGAGCTAGTGCCGAATTTATACCAAACAACAACTTACCTCATTTCTCTTCTAAGATCATCAAAATCAGTTCGATTACACAAGACACCTTTATTATTGGTCATATATTGGGTGGTATTCATAGTCCCAGCCGTCATCCTTTTTCTACGAATCAAAGCAGTACAACAAGTGCAGATAACAGTATTTATGCGGTTCGATTAATAAAAACAACTCCAACCAATGTTCAGAAAATTCAAGGAGAACATTCTTTTAAGGTTGCTGTTTCCCCAAACCCAGCAGAAGATTACTTTAAGTTGAGTTTTGACCTAACAGAAGCTACCAATGTTTATTATTATTTGACATCAGCTGATGGGCGTGTTTTAGAACAAAAAGATTTAGATATAAAAAACGCTGGCAAGCATCAGATTTCAATAGAAATTGACAAAAAAATTTCGACACATACGCTATTTCTAACTGTTATTTTCGACCATAAATATTATGTAAGTAAGACGATTATTACCAAATAAATTAATAGCCTGTCTAAAAAAAAAGCCCACACTAGCAACAGATTTATAGTTACTAACTGATGTTACGCAAGAACTCTCTCATGAGCCTGCGAATAACCTTTTTTTCAGTGTTAAAACTCGTTGTTACTTATTTAAGAACTGTTTTAATGTTGAATTCTTAATGCTAAATTTTTAATGTTTGTTGTGCTATAAAGCATTCAACATTAAAAATTTAGCA
>CALDEP010000412.1 GCA_937942475.1 uncultured Aureispira sp. | reverse complement strand
CCTAAAATCTATGAAATTGCAACCATTTGGAAGGCAGAATTTGCAGCACCCTTTAGTGCCACACTTTCCCTTCCTTTGGGAGCTGTTCAGCCGCATCAAAATTACCGCATTCGGGTTCGAGTGCAGGATACCTCAGGTTATTACAGCCATTGGTCAGAAGCAATTGAATTTGTCCCAACTAAAGTGGTTACAAACTATGGAGCCGCCTTGGTTATTAATGAGTTGTTGTTTCAATCCAAAGATGATGTAGAGTTTATTGAGATTCATAATCCTAGTGTTAATGCAATTCATTTGGCACATTTTAAATTCCGTGCAGGAATCAGTTTTGAGTTTCCAGAAAATGCCGTCATAGCAGCAGGAGGTTATTGTGTGTTGACGAATAAACCCAGTTTTTTTCAACAAAAATATGGCTTTGAAGCGGCTGGAGCTTATGAAGGGAAGTTATCAAATAAAGGAGAAAAGTTGCTGCTGTACAATGCTTTTGACGAATTGGTCGATAGTGTAGATTATTCAGCTTATGGGGACGATGAGATGAAGGAATGCACGGCTTTAGAGTTGGTTTCTACGAATTCAGACAATGCTTTGGCAGCAAATTGGACTTGTGCTGCAACTGTTCAAGGGACACCTGGGCAAGTGAATTCGGTTTTTTTAGAAACGTCTTATGATGCACCAATTTATTGGGCGGTTTTTTTTAGCTTATTATTGGGTTTGGTAGGCTATGGAATTTGGAAGAAGGGACTATTTCAAGGATATGATACTAAACATATTTAAAATGTCTGGCGTGATACGCACTAGCTATTGGTAACTTTTTTTTTAAAATCAGTTATACTCATAAATCAAAAAAACTATGAGTAAGCTAAATTATCCTATTATACTGCTGTTTTTACATATCTGTTTGAAATCGAATGCTCAAAGAAATGAAGTACTCAATTACCAAGATAGCCTGATTGAATTTACAGCGTGTTTGGAAATTCCTATTGCTGAATTTATTGATAATTCAATAGATTTTAATGCGCTATTTAGAAAGATTTATAAGTTGCCCGATTCTTATGAATTGAAGCGATATGAAATGAGTTACATTAGGTATAGAAAGGATCCAGTTATTTTTATGGGGAGATTTCTGGATGGAAAAGTTACTTCAAGTGTTGATCATGCTTTGAGTTATAGTGTCGAAGAAAAAAATAGTACTGGCATGAGTTTTTACAATATAAAAATAGGTCCTAAAGCATCTAATGAAGTAAAGTTAACGAATACTTGTTTAATCATTGATAATCACAAACTCAAACCAGTAAAAGCAAAATGGATTGATATAACTGAATTAAACGAATTTAAAGAAAACGATGAATGGAAGAATTATGATGTCGTTTCAATGCATCTTTTTGCAGAAACAGAAAATGGAGAATGCATTGTAAAAAGTACTCGATATGGCGCTTGTTTTAATCGTTGGATTTTGCCATGTACCTTCAAAAATCTGACTTTTCAGTTAGAAGTTATTGGGAAAGATGGAATTACTCCAGTTGAAACGCTTTATTTGTTTGTAAACCACCTTTAGTACTGTAATTGAAAATATAAGGGTAGAAAAATCGAAATAATCAACAATAGATATACATTGCTGTTCAAACAATGTATGCACTGATAGGTTGTGTGCAAGAAATAAAATTTGATGTACTCTAGATAAAATAAAAATTCCGTTTATTTTTGCTATTTACTCTAAAAGACATCATTCTTTTAATACGACAAAAAAATACCCTTTATGAAAAAGTGGATTGACGAACATAGGGAGCTAATACTGCTGGTTTTTGTATTACCCCTTGGGAAAATAATGAGTATAATCGCTAAAATTCGCTACGTGCTAACTAGCCCAAAGATAGCCGAGCACGATAATAGGGTGCAAAGAATACAAAAACAAATTTCCCAGAATTCTTCCTCAGAAAAGCCGATGAGAACGGATCGTAAGGGAAATGAAACCTTAGAGACTAGATCCTCAGATAAAAGTAATTCGACCATCATTAAAGTCAAAGATCTTAGGAGAATACTATCTGTCGATGAGGAGAAGGGAATCGTTCGTATTGAACCTTATGTTACGATTGGAGAATTAGTTGCTTACTTAGACAAAAGAGGGCTTGAGTTAGAAACCGCTATTGAAATGAAAGGGGCAACTATGGGAGGTCTCGTACTCGCCATAGGCATGACAACGCACTCTCATGTAGCGGGATTGATGAGCGATATTGTAACGTGCTATGACATAGTAACCGCTAATGGTGAACTTATTCATGTTACAAAGGATGGAGCGCATGCAGACCTTTTTAAAGTGATTCCGATGAGTCATGGAACGCTTGGTATCATTGTAGCGATGGAACTTAGAATTAAAAAAGCGCCAAAATTTGTGGAGTTGGTTTACAGACCTTTTTATAACTTTGAAGAATTTATTGCCGAGCATACAAGACTACTCAACAAAGAGGAACCTGTTTATTATCTAGAAGCACAGGTGTTTGGAAAGGACAAAGCGGTCATTATAGAAGGTTATCCTAGCGAGAAAAAAGACTTACCAATTAATAAAATCAACAGTTGGTACAAACCGTTCTTCTTTAAACATGTAGAGTCTCAATTGAAAATGGGAAAGGGTTCGGAATATAGAGAATTGGTTCCAAATGCGGAGTTCTTGATGCGCCATGAGAGGAGTATGTGTATGACGCTTGGTAAAATTTTGCCGACGGCTAATGCGCCTTGGTTTAGAATTCCTTTTGGCTGGTTGCTTCCTCCATTTTTACCCCTTTTAAAGATGTCACGCCCTAGAGAAGAAAGAGAGCGTTCGATGAAAGAGCAGGTCTATCAAGATATAGGATTTCCACAGGAGAAGCTAAAGGATGTACTTACTCATTTGGATGAAGAATTTGAGATTTATCCTTTGTTACTTTATCCTTGTCGAGTGTTTGATAATGGTGGGCTAATACGATTGCCAGGAAATCATGGCAAGAAGCACGAAGGAAAGGCTGAAAGTAAGCTTTATTTTAATCTAGGAATTTATGGCGAGCCAAAGGCGATTCGAAATGGGGATAAAACCTATCCAACAATCGCTAAGGTTAGGGAGGTGGAACAGCTCATCTGTGATATGGGTGGTTTTCTTCATACTTATGTCGATATATTTAGTACAGAAGAGGAGTTTGAGGAGATGTTTGATCACTCTCTTTGGTATGAAATGAGAGAAAAATACAAGGTAAATAATACGTTTCCTACGATTTATGAAAAGGTGAAACCTGAGGTGAATCCGTTTGATTTGATGGATGAAGCGCCTGTTTAGGAAATGATTTCGACCTGTTGGTGCATTTAGTTTTCTGAAGCAGTAGTTTTTGGGAATTTTAGAATGGGGTTTATTCATATAATTCCTTTGAGTGGATTAGATGGAGGGCTCTTGTTAGCTGCTAAATAACTAATCTTATGGGGAAGTAGGGGTAAATACCTTTTGTGTTTTTTTGATCGAGTTTTGGTGTTGGAAATTTTTTTTTTGATTTATAAATTAAATTTTTTTTGACTTTTGGGTTTTATTGTGTCTAACGGTTAGTATAAGAATAGTAAGGGATTAAAATGCACTTACTTTCAGCTATAGAGCACTTAGCCAAATTTACAATTTTACTTTTATATTTTAACAAAATTTCAAATTGTAAATTTGGCGAACTTTGTAGAATGCACAGACCTTTAAATTAAGCACTAAAACCCTTATTATTTTTATACATTGTTACCTGCCGTTTCTTATTTTTTTAACATTCTTGTTCATTCTGTGCCTAACTATTTTTCGATAAATAAACCTTTTAAATACGCCTAATTTTTGTTGGTGTTTAGCATAGAATTCGTCTGGTGTGTCAAAAAGCCCAAAATCTTGATTTATTCCTTTGTCTTGAATAAAGGTATTGTTTAAATTCCATTCAATTGGTGGGTTTTCAAAATTATCTGTGTATGCACCATAACCACAAAATGTAGTTTTACAATCTTTGTTTTCCTCTTGTAATTTGGTTAAATATTCTTTGTCTAATATAACTCCTTCAAGAAAATACCAAGTTTCATTAACATAAACTTCTACCCAACTATGTAAAATGTTTTTTGGCGATAATTTATACCAAATTCCGCTAATTGCTCCTTTTTGTAATGCTTTATCTATTGTAAAACCGTGTATTCTGTTTGGAACTCCAGTTGCTCGTAAAAGTGCCATAAGCAAAGTTGCTTTTGTATTACATTGCCCATAACCATCTTCTAAAACCTGTGTTGCAGTTGTGTTGTCAGAAATATTATAGCCAAATTCAATATCATCTCTAACATAATTGTAAATTGATTTTACTCTTTTAATAGTGTCTAATTCCATCCATTTTTTCTCTTTAATTAAAGATTGAATAGATGGGTTTGAATAGTTTAAAATTGGCGTTTCTTTTAAATAATTGTTCATTGTTTTTAAGTTTGTTTGTGAAAATGCGTTTAACTGTGTTAATAGCATAATAAATAATATCGTTCTCATTTTGTTTCTATTGAAATACAAAGGTGAGAAGTTAAACAGACTTAAAATTGTATGAACTGGCTATGTTTTTGTTATCAAAAATTTTGGTGTAACTCCAAAGGTTTCTTTAAAAGTTCTTGTATAATGTGAATGGTCTGAAAACCCAAAAGTATATGCTGTTTTAGTAATAGAATTTTTGACTAAAAACGGAAGTGATTTTATTAACTTATTCCATAATTGGTATCTTCTAAAAGTTAAATTTGTTTTTTCTTTGAATAAATGCAAAAAACGTGTTGGCGATAAAAAGCATTTTTCTGCAACTTCTTCAAGACTTAATACTTTTTCAAAATTAGCGTCCATATATTTTATTGCATTTATAATTCTTTGTTCGTCGAAATGGTTTTCGGATTCACAAGTGCATTGATATTCTGATAAAACTTGACTTATTAATTCACATAATTTTTCAAAATCAATTTCTGAAGTTTCAAACTTATTTAAAGTTTCGATTAACTTATCTGACAAGTTTTCATTAATTAATGTAAAGTTCGACTTTCCAAATTGCAAATGAAATTGGTGTCCAATAGAACTTAATGGATTTACAAGAACTGTCAGTTGATTTGATTCACTAATTAATTTATGTTCAACTTTAGAATTTATAAAAAACGATTTTCCTAATATCTCATTTTCGCCTTTTATAGTAAGTCCCATATTAGATTTTACTGAAACACTAATTTGTAAAGCATAGTGTTTATGATAAAGATTCTCTTTTAGTTTGCCAATAAATAAGCCAAAATTTTTATCGAAGTGAAACATATTATCTTTTTATGCAGAGTGTTTTTCAAATGGCAGGTAACGTCGGTGTCTATGCCGTGCGAAAGCTCAAAGATAAAAAGGATAAACACCCGCCGAGAGTAGAATCGCAAATTTTACTCAGATATTGTTCTTCAAGTCGGAATAAAATCTGCGATTTTGCGTTTTAAAGCCCAAAATGAAGTTATTTCTTTAACCCTAAACCAGCATGGACATAAACACTTTGTTGGGCACAGTTATTTTATCCTTTATGCTTGAGAACTTCTTGAATCCTTTTTTCAGAAATATTTAGAGCACTAGCAATTATTGAAATAGAGACATTATTTTTGTGTAAACCTAAAATAGCTTCAATTTCTTTTTCTTCTCGTCCTTTCTCTTTGCCTTTATTTAAAATATCATCAGCATCAGCCATTTTGGTATGTTGCTCACTAGCAATGTCTCTTAGTTTTTTTAAAAAGACCTTATATTCAGCTCTATCTTCATCAGACAATTTCATTTCGTCTAACTTTTCTTTAGCTTCAATTAAACCTTTTGCAGTGAAATTATCTTGGACTTCCCCATTTTTTAGAAAGTAAATCCACTCGTCTAATTTATCTTGAACAGCATTATTAAATTGACTAACCTTAATGAGCCAATATTCAGGAAAAACTTCATAGACATTTTTTTTGCCATAAAGCTCTTTTTGTTTATCTGCTAAATGTAGAATGTCACCTTGGTGAACACCTTTAAACTCATTTTTTCCATGATAAATATAATCTTTCCCTTGCCCTAAATCAAAGTAAGCGATGGTGACAGAAATAACTTTCTTTACTTTAGCATAAGGTTCGCCTTCGTTTATATATTCAGTAATGGCTTTAGATGTTCCGTAAAGAATTCGATGGAAGTAGTCATACTCTTTACTATTTTGAACTTCAATAATAACAAGGTCACCTTTAGAGTCCTCAACGAGGATGTCAACACGATTATGTTTATCATCTTCAGTCTCTTTGTTACTTTCGCTGTCTAATATTTGCTTTATTTTAATGTTTTCTCCAAGTAATTCACTTAAGAATCCTTCTAAAATATCAAAATTTGCTTTATTTCTAAGAAACTTTTTAATAGCCCAACCAAATCGTATGAGTTGTTTTCCTTTTTCCATATAATAAAGATACCAAAGCTTTGATTAATTTGCTAAATTTTGCAACGATTTGTTTTCGTTTTTTTTAATTGTGCCCAACGAAATTATACACACCATTATTGGTAAAATCAGGTAGGGGCAAGGTGAAAAAAAATCTACCGTTCCCAAAGATAAATCAAATTCAAAATAAATAGCAGCATTAAATTAGGAAAATGTATTTTAGCGTTATTAGAAATTAATAAAAAAAAGCTAAAAGAAAACTCTAAAAACGATCCTCATGAAAAACGACGTATTGGACTGTTTTGAGGATGAAAAAATGAAACAAAGTAAGGTGTTTTTACTTCTAGTTCTTCTACTCATCTATCTCAGAGCATACC
>CALDEP010000411.1 GCA_937942475.1 uncultured Aureispira sp. | reverse complement strand
TTGTTGTTGTTAATTTTGATATTCCCAGATACAGAGAAGAAGTATAGATTAGCATTCAAGAATAATCTTAAAAGAACAAAAGATTATAGAAGCCATATTAGAAGCATTCATTTTATGGAGGCGTTTCTATTAGAGCGCCTTTCAAAAGAATTTATCTTGGAAGTAATTTCTATTACAGAATTCTTTAAGTATGGTAAAGCTGTTGAAGAAGTTTTAGCAGCTTTTAAAGCAGAACTAGGAGCTGAAATTTAGCAACTTTTAAAACTAAGAAAAATCAAGAAACTTTAAAAAGCGTCTTAATCTGATGGCTAACAATTTTAATTCTCAGTTTGGTAGGCAAGAAACGAGTGAGAAAATAATGCCCAAAACGCATTAAAAAACTACCCGCCACATAATTGGGCGATTTTCCCAAGGCTTTGAGCGCTTGCTGAACAGAAACCTGTGCAGACATGACCATAGAACCTGCTCCATCGCCCCCTTGAGCAATATATCCAGGCGTTTTGGTTGGACCAGGCATGAAACCAAGAACATCTACACCAAACGGTTTTAATTCTGCCCAAAGCGATTCTGCTAACTTTAAATCAAAGGCTTTGGTGGCCGCATAAACGGCATTGTAAGCACTGGATAATTCGCCTGCACCAGAAGATAAAATAATGATGCCACCCCGTTTTCGAGCTTGCATCTGTTGTGTGAAATGATGGGTGAGTAGCAAAACGACTTTGGTATTAATATGCAATTGTTGGCTTAAAAAATCCTTGCTTTGTGGGGCGAAATAACCAATTTTAGAAATGCCTGCATTATTAACCAATAAGCCCACTTCACAATCTTCAATTTGAGGCAGCAAGACTTCCAAAAAGTCTGCCCTAGCAAGATCCAAGTGAATGGGGCGAACGTCAACGTTTGTTTTGGATTTAATGCCTTGGGCGGTAGCTTCTAGTGCGGCTTGATTATTATCGATAGCAATAATAGAAAGCCCTTTTTGAGCAAGTTGAAGTGCAAATTCTGCGCCTAGCCCCATTGCTGCACCAGTGACCAATGCCCACGAGCCATATTTTTGAGTGAATAGAGTATCCATTTATCGCTTTATAAATTTCTTGGAAATAAGCGTTCCATTGTGTTCTAAAAAACCAGCTAGTATATAAATGCCAGCAGGCAAATCTTTGACATTGATTCGAAAATCTGGATGCTTGGATATATTGAGTGATTTGTGCAATACTTGTCGTCCAGCAGTATTGTAAATACTAACTTCAGAAGGGTTTCCCTCCGTCCAATCTACGTTGATATAATCACTAGCAGGGTTTGGAAACAAGTTAAAATCAAGTTGGTCGGAATCTAAGATCTTGAAATCATCTGTTGAGACGTAGGCAACCCAAGGACGAGCTTGTTTGACAATTAATTGTCCCTCTTGAGTGATCTTATATTCAATTTCCATCGCAAAAGTTTCATTTCCAACAGCATCGTAGAGTCGTTCAAATTCTTGATGAATGGTGGTTAAATAATCCCTTATTTGGTTTAGATAAGTTCCTTGCAAAATAGTTGTATTGTCGGGCAGAAGGCTCGAACGCCTGACCAAAATGTAGTCACTTGAACTCGTTGAGTTGGCATCTAGTAACATTTCTTCCGGCACGGCTGTTCCATCGGGATTGGTAATCAATTCTTCTCCAATCTGCGAATTCAAATAGTAAAACGTATTGTTGGTTTGATAAATAGGATCTTTGCTAACCCCCACGCCATTTGCCTGTTCTCCCGAATAATTATTATGACACAAAATAGCCATAGAAGCGGCAAAATGATTCACTTTATAAAATTCACGCTCATCAAAAGCCCTTAGATTCCACAAACTAGCATAGATTTGTTGGACGGTTTTAGCCAGGTGTCCTTCATTTGGATGGTGGGTTTTAGATTCATACAAACCTGCTCCATTAAAACCAGGCAAATCTTCATTGTTCGTACTCGAACGGCATCTTATAGAGCTGTTATCAGGAAAAGAAGCTTGCATTTCAGCCAATTCAGCTCGCATCCAATTGGGCATCACTGCCTGTTCAATCTTCTTTCTAAAGTCTTCCAATAGATGCGCTCTTAAATTTCTATTCGCCCCAAAATCTGGATTGCTTAACATCAATCTTGCTTGTTCGAAAAGTGCATTCTCTTTCATGAATTGTTGATAATAATAAAAGGGAATGCCAAAGCCATCGGGAATTGTTCCTTCTGGAAAACCAAAGGTTCGCATGGTCGCTACATTTGCACATTTTGCCCCAAATCCATCAAACATAGAAAAAGTGATGTCATCTAAAGGGTAAATTTTATCATAATCTAAATTTAAAGGAGAGGTTTGGCGATCCTCAGGACGAAGGTCTTCATACCAAGCATTGACTTCTTCTGAGGTGGCTTCTCGAATGAAAAACTTGTCTTGTTCTACTTTGAAATAGATATTATGATTCAATAAATTGGCAATAGAATCAATCGACAAAGGATCTCGAATAAAAGCATTGGGAACACCATCCTGAATGGCTCTTAAATTGACATGAGATAAAGGCGTTTGAATAACAGAAGTCATAATTCCTCCAACACGAGGCAAGCCATTTGGGATGGAAGAGTACAAGACAATGTCCTTTATGCCTGGTATTTCTGATAAGGACATTTCTCTAAAGAAACCATAACCTTCGGCTTCATTTAAGCCCCAATAATCTACTTGGGCATAGACTTCATCTTCAAAAAGAAGGGGAATTCTAGCAGCTTCATATTGTATGGAGTCATCTTCGTATTCGTCTTGACTATTTGCCGTCACAAAATAGGATAAATTGTTGGTCAAGAAGGGCATGTTTGCCGCTAATAATTCATGCGTTTTTTGGACAATTTCAAAATCTTCCCCATGCCCATTACTATAATTAAAGGCAAAAGTACCCAAGCTGCCATTATTAGATATGGTGGTAGGATGGTAAATTATTTGCCCTTTTTTAAAGGTATTACCAACCTGAGAAATACCCAAGGCATTCGTAAAGTCGATATGAAGACCATGCGTGTTTCCATTGATAAAATAAATCTTTGGGGCGGTATTAAAATCTGTAATAATGAATTTGGCAAATCGCTTGCCATTGAGAAATTCAGACCACTGTACCTGATCTTTGGAAATAGAGAGCTTGTTGAAAGTGGTAAAACTATCTATAGCGATCGCTCCGTCTGTGAAATTTAGTGAATTGGCGGCATTAAGAGGATTTTGAGCAGGAAAGTTTTGAAACTCTGTTATATCGTTAACACCATCTCCATCGGTATCATAAGCTGCTGCAATTGGATATTCTAGGACTTGATAATGTGCAATGGGGTAATTTCCTAGCGATTCTGTCAATAGGGTTGTGCCTGCCTTTCCCAAAGTCATGGAGTTGGCTAAGTCAAAGCCTAAATTGGTATTGTGTCTTACTTTTAGAATGTAATAATTTCCTATAGACGAGGCTACTTCTAGTTGAATTCGACCATCTGAACCTGTGCTATGGTTTAAAATAGGAACAACTTGTTGCCCTAAAACCATACTAGCGTTGATGCTTATTAGAATAAAAAGAACCTTAATAAAAGTAGTTTTATACATGGAAATCTATATTTTGAAAACTTGAAAAAGCGATTTACTGAACCTCAATTACTTACTTCAAGTAGTGCTCGTGTTTTTATAAAACGAAATATAGATTGATAATGTTACCTTTTAACTCATGTTACGTAAAAAAATGATTAGGTCGATAACCCGAAGGCTTACGACCACGAACTCTAAGCAAAGCGCTCATGAGCATAGCGAATAAGTAGCAGCGCAGCTAAGTGAAAAAGCAATATTATTGCATCAAATTGTTCTTAATTCTTAATGTTAAATTTTTAATGTTGAATGCTTTCTCGCATAACAAACATTAAAAATTTAACATTAAGAATTCAACATTAAAACAGTCCTTAAATAAGTAAAGATGAGTTTAATACTGAACGAAAAAAAATCTTGCGTAACATCACCTCTTAAAGTTTGTATTCATTCCTAAAGTTCAGAAGTGAAGTGGAATGCCAATTCAGGGTAATCTGTTTGTGCAGACTCTAACATCCATCTAGATTCTGCTAAATAGACATTTCTACCTTCTTTATCTATGGCCATGTAATTGGATTTTTTGCGAATAAATTCGGTCAATTTATCTTCATTTTCGCTAGTAATCCAACAGGCTTTGTGTAGGTTGATGGGCTCGTAACGACAACTTGCACCATACTCGTGTTTGAGTCGGTATTGAAGGACTTCAAATTGTAGTTGTCCTACGGTACCAATAATTTTTCTATTGTTGGTTCCTTTCGTAAATAATTGGGCAACTCCTTCGTCCATCAATTGTCGAATCCCTTTTGCCAATTGTTTCGATTTCATTGGATCGGCATTCTCAATGTACTTAAATTGCTCTGGAGAGAAACTTGGAATTCCTTTGAAATGTAGTATTTCCCCTTCCGTTAAAGTATCTCCAATTTTGAAATTACCAGAATCGTACAAACCAACAATATCACCAGGATAGGCATGATCGACGACTTCTTTTTTGGACGCCATGAAGGTCGTTGGATTGGAGAATTTTATCTTTTTGTTTTTGCGAATGTGCAAATAATTGGTGTTTCGTTGGAACGTCCCCGAACAGACCCGCAAAAAAGCAATGCGGTCTCTATGGCGAGGGTCCATGTTGGCGTGAATTTTAAAGACAAAACCCGAAAACTTATCTTCATAAGGATCAATCACTCGCTCATCTGCTTTGAATTCTACAGGAGAAGGTGCAATTTCCACAAAACAATCCAACAATTCTTTAACCCCAAAGTTATTAACAGCAGAACCAAAAAATACAGGAGATAATTGACCTGCTAAGTATTTTTCTTTGTCAAAAGCAGGATAAACTTCTTCAATGGTTTCGACTTCCTCTCTAAGAATTGATGCAGCATCGTCTCCAATGTGTTGCTCTAATTCAGGCGTATTGATATCGTTAAAACCTAAAATATTTCCATACTTGGTGTTGGGCGCAAATAAGTTTAACTGCTTTTGGTATAAATTATACACCCCTTTGAAATCTTGTCCCATTCCAATAGGCCAGCTTAGTGGGCAAGTGGTTAGTTTTAATTTATCTTCAATTTCATCCAATAAATCAAACCCATCTTTTCCTTCTCTATCCATCTTATTGATAAAGACAATCACAGGCGTATCTCGCATTCGACAAACTTCCACTAGTTTTTCCGTTTGTTCCTCGACCCCTTTTGCAACATCCATCACCACAATTACACTATCGACAGCCGTTAAGGTACGGTAAGTATCTTCCGCAAAATCTTTGTGACCAGGTGTATCTAAGATGTTAATATTACAATCTCTATAATTAAATCCCATGACGGAAGTAGCGACAGAAATACCACGCTGTTTTTCAATTTCCATAAAATCAGAGGTCGTAGACTTCTTGATCTTGTTGGATTTGACCGCTCCAGCGACCTGAATGGCACCACCAAAAAGCAATAGCTTCTCTGTCAAGGTCGTTTTACCTCCATCTGGATGGGCAATAACGGCAAATGTTCTACGCTTTTCAATTTCTTCTTTAAAGTTGGCCATGGTTTATTGTAATTATAAAAATGCAAAATATTGGAAAAGTCAGCAAAAATAAGGATTTTATATTGAAGTGATAACAAAAGCGAAAGTTTTCGTCTATATAAATATAAAATCATGAAAGGATTATACTTATTCAATGTATTTAGCTTGGTTGTTTTCTTTTTTTTTATCGTTCTTTGACAAATTGTGTGGTAATATTTAAACCACTTTTCTATTAGACAGTATGAGTCGTAAGTATTAAGTAGAAAGTCGTAAGTTTTCTTTTGATAATAAACGACTTACGACTTTCTACTTAAAACTTATATCCCAATTCATAGCTGTTAAAAGATAGCCTATGTTTTAAACTCCACACGATTTGCAAAAGAACCAAAGTTATGTTATGAATGAATAAAGATTATTATGAAAATAAAGAATGTACAATTGCTATACACGGGGCATTTGATTGCTTCTATCATTTTGTTTTTCATTGGACTAGTTTATGTTCGATCCCTTCAGGTTGTGATTGCGAATATCGAAATTACAGGCTTTGATCCAGCGGCTTATGATCAGCCAACATATAACTTTGCCAAATTTGCCGTATTTTTTTGTGCTTTGACTATATTTGTAGGATACAAAACTCGCGGAAGATTGCCTTTGATTGGTACTTTTTTAGTAGGAAATGGATTTGTGTTTTGTTGTTTTGCTTTGATTATGTTTTGGTCGCCTCGGTATTTGAATATGTATGATATGTTTTGGTATTGGTGTTTTTATATCCTTGCTAATATTGTATTGACGATTCTGGCGACGATTAATTATGAAGCAGCAGCACCTAGAATGCCAATTTATGAAGATAATATTTTAGATGATACATTGTGAAGTTGTTTATAATCAATCTAATATGATTTCTACACGAAGTGTTGTAAATGTGAATCCTATTTTTTAGTATGCAGTTGAGTTGTTTATTGAAAGGCAATGCGCCTTAATTGAAATAGGAGCGTTAGCTTCGTCTCCATTGATAGAAATATAATGCCAAGCATACCGTATAAGGAGCATCGCTTCGTCCCCATTTACACGTTATCAAGATAAGAAGAGGAGAGAGGTGTCCTTTTATATTTCGATGATTTTGTTTCTCTGATAAAAGGCGCCAGGGCGATGCCCTTAGGGCTGGTGTCAGGGCGATGCCCTTAGAGGTGGTGCCAGGGCGATGCCCTTAGAGATGGTGTCAGGGCGATGCCCTTAGAGATGGTGTCAGGGCGATGCCCTTTTTAAGAATGTTAGACTTAGTTCTAAAAAAAAATATTATTAAAAGTCGTTAATTCTAAATAGCTTCTATGATAACAGGAAAAGAAACGATACTAAAGGAAGAAACGGTGCTTTATGCCACTACTTTTCCTGCGGGAACTATTATTTATGCGTATCAAACATCTGAAACCTCAACGATGGTTTGTGGGGTGAAAATTCTTCGTCCCCAAAAGATTTTAGATCAATCTGTGGTTCAAATGCAACTGACAGCAAGCGCTGTTTTGTTTCCTGCAAACACCACCTTTCAATATAAAACAGAAAAGGATGCAGTAAAATATGCCTCAGAAAATGTTCCTGCCTCGGTCCTGCTTCAAGAAGTATTGAAGATTACAGGCTTTTCAATTCCTGCCTCTTCAACGATTTCCTTTTTGACAAATACCAGCCAAGCTTTTTTGGGAGAGGAGGAAGAGTCTGATAGTTTACAAGCCAATGATTTTAGAGCTACTTTGTTAATTATTATAAAAGAAAAAATAACACTTGGGAAAACAAGCCTGCCCAGAGAATCCCATTTATATCTTACCGGAAAGGAATTGTCTTGGAGTTATTTTGGCGAAGATGCCAATCAGAATAAGATGAATAAGCAAGGTGTTTTAATGAACTTTAAAGCAGCAGTAGAAGAGGTCTTGAAAACAAAAGAATTGGATGCCATTGAATACGAAGCCTTGCATTATTTGTCTACCAGTTATTTTAAAGAAAATATAGAATGGGCTTCTACATTATTAGGGCATTATTATAAGAATAAAAAAGAAAAAGCTTTAGCGGCTAAGTATTACCATCAAGCTTATCGAACGGTTGTAGAAGCGGAGGAGCCAAACAGAGAAAAAGCCTACCAATTGGATTATTGGATTTCTAAATTAAAGTTGGGCAGCTCGATTACAGAAAAAAAGCATTCCTTACGGAAGTTCTATATGTTCAATATCTTTTTGTTCGTCGTGCTTTTTTATACAGGGGTGCATCTAAATGAAGAAGAAAAAGCATTTCTAGCAGGGCTGCGTCCCAAACAAGATTCTTACGATTGGGCAACTTCCTTGTATGCTGTATTGGGGCTTGTTTGTTCGATGTTTGCCATTTATGTTGGCGTGCGTACCTTGTCAACCATGCGTCGCATAGGCGTTGCTGTTGGTCTCTTGTCTTTGGTCGGTTTTATTTATTCTATGGTTGTTTTAGTTTATGCAGAAACGCTGCGAATGGAAGAAGTGTTGCTAGTTTATGGTCCTTATATTGT
>CALDEP010000410.1 GCA_937942475.1 uncultured Aureispira sp. | reverse complement strand
ATTTTTTCTAATAAATAATTCTGTATATAGCGTTTTGAGCTTAATTTTTATTCGGCTCTTTTTTTAATTATATGGTAAGAAATCCTGAATATTAAGAAGTTAGGGTTAAATAATTGTTATCTTTTGGAGGAAAGTTTTTTTTGTCAAACGAAGCATTTTTTTTAGGAGAGCATCAACTACTTCTATCATATCAATTGATAATCAACTAGATAATTTATCATTCGCTGCAATTACATAATTTAGATGGACTATTATCAAAACGAAACCATCAGGCATTATGTAACCTTCTATTCATTCTCCTTTTCAAATAAAAAAGCCCCACCTATAACCAATAAGCTAAGTCTATTATTAATAGCATGCTCCCGCTTTGAGCAGTTTACCCCATCCACACATTCATTTAAAATGACATCTTCTCCTTTTAATTCAAAGGTATATTGTTGCTCTGAAACGCCTCGTTCTACTAATTCTGCCCTTACTGTTGCTGCTCGCTTCTGACAAAGAATCAAATTCAGGCGATCACTTTTTCGAGCATCTGTATGGATTTGTATTTCGATTTTCACCTTGGGATTGTCTCGTAAAATTCGACTTAGCGTATCCAGCCATATTTCACCAGACAGTCGATTGGTTCGATCTATAAATTTCAAATTATACGATTCCAAATCCAACACGTCCCCTGATTTATAATTGGGTTTAGGGGCATCAGGAATAAAATTATAAACAAAGGGCACATTTCCAGAAGCCATATTAAGCTCCTTTTCTTCTATACGAATAATCGTATCCAGTACCCCTTTTATTACTACATGCAACTCATAATCGCTTCCTTTTACAGCTTTAATATCATAATCACCTGTTTCATCCAGTACCTTTGTCCGAACATTGTTGGTGGTTTTATTTTTCAGCATAACCAAGCCATTTTTCCCTTCTGGCATAACAATATTTCCTTTGATAGAAATAATATTTCTAGGTCGCAAACTAATTCCTTTTTTATTTTGTCGGGTTCGAGAAAAGTTAGCTGTTTTTATTTTTGATAATTGTGTATAAAATCCATCCTTCGTTGTTTGTATCAAGTAGCTTTTATCTGGAATTAAAGAAACTGTAATAATTCCAGCAGTATCAGACATAAACTCTCCAATAAAGGTACTGATAGGACGTTTTTCATTTCCAAAGTCTTCTTGAAGGGTCAAAGCGATCCTAGCTCCATAAATAGGGGCTTCAAAAGCAGCATTACCTACATAAATAGCCGTTGGGACAGGAGATGTTCCGTTCTGTGCTTTTGTCGATATGGTAGCCATCAGTCCTATAAAAAAAACGATATAGATTCTTATAAGTCCATGCATTATTCTGTTCTTTTTTTCATAAAGAAGTATACTCCAGCGATTAAGCCTAACAAAACAGTAAATATTATGATCCAATTCATCCAGCCCGTACCAAAAGATAAGGTCTGCAAACTATGCAACTTATCGGGTGTCCCCACTAGAATTAAACCACTCCAAAAATAAGGCACACAAATTAGTCCAGACCCTGCATCCAAAAAGTTCAACTTTGCTTTCTGCAAAGCCTCCGCTTTGGGCATGCCTCTCATTAGGTTCCCATAAAAATTTTCCATCAAAATTTGTGTCGCTTGGTCCGATACTGGCCAAAGTGTCATCGCTATATTAGGACAACCTGCATAAGAAAAGCCCCGTGCCACTGACATTGCTCCTTCCCCTTTCTGAATCGTTCCTATTCCTGTATTACAAGCGCTCAAGGCAACTAACTCTGCATTGAGTTGCATGTTATATAGTTCGTAGGTGTGTAATAATCCGTCTTCGGTATCATCTCCTAGCAAAACTAAACTAGAATACAATGGATATTTGTGGTTTAAAATACCATGAGTAGCAAAATGCAAAACGCCATAGTTCGCTGCTTCTGCTTTAAAAACAGCTTCTGTAGCATTAAAAGAATCATATACCCTTCCGTTTGTCAACTTTCCAATTGTTCGAACCTCTATCGCTGCATTCTCCAATGGAGACAACAATAAATCCTCATACTTGCTTTCTTTTTCTCGATTTGAAGTAGCAAAGGATTCTACTTTAGAAAAATCGGGTGCAAAGCCCATAAACCCTTCTGGTACATTGGAATAATCATGTTCTTTAGCCTCCAAATACAAGGTTGCCGAATAATTGTAAGTAACCGATGCCTTCCGAAGCAGATAAGGAACTTCTTTGAATATATTATAATTATTGCTACTTCCTCCTCCAAAAGACTGTGAGAGATTTGCTGTTGGAATGAGTTCAAAAGGCAAATAATTCAATTCTGCATCAGGAATCACAACAATAAACTTATGCTCTTTATCCAAATAACGCTCAATGGGTTGGATCAGTGTTTCGTAAAAGATATTACTATACTTAATGAAATTATCCATTTTATCTCCTTTCAAAGAAACAATATATCGCTGAATCGATTTTTTCAAGGGTTTTGGAGTTCGAACACTTTTGTACACAATCACCTCTTTATGAATTAAAAGAATATGGATAAAAGAATCCACAATAGAATAATTCAACAAAACATCCTCTTCTCCCATTCGATCCTGCAAGGCATCACAACTAACAGGTTGTTGTTTATATTTTAAGCCATAATACTCAGGATAGGTTTTTTCTATATAATCCAAATACTTAGGATACTCCTTTTCTACTTGTTCCAATTCTGCCTCTAGCTTTTTTAGACGAATTTTATCCATATCTGATCCTCGCTTCGCTTCATAGTAAATCTCCCCACTAAGGTAAGCAATGTCTGTTTTAAGCGTATTTTCTTTTTCCACCACCCAATCAGGGACTCTAGATACTTTTTGAGCACGAAGTTGTTGTACCGCTTGCAACAAAAGAGCACTCTTAGAATTTTCTATATAAGTAAATAATTGAGACAAATAAGCTGTGTTTTTTGTCTTCGTATAAAGAGAACTAACCGTCTGTATTGCTTGGTGGCTAATCAATTGAGATAGTTCAGAAAGTTCATACTTTGCCCCTTCTGTCCGATAACTCGCCCTAAGTTTCACCAATATACTCATTGCCAAGTCAGAAATATTTAGCGTCCATTGCAGTTCTTGCTCTGTTGCTGCTCCTTTTTGGTTATAATAAAGATACAAAACAGATGCCTTGGTAATCGTAGAATACAATAATTCGTAAGGGTATTGCCCTTCCCCAGGATTGGGCAAAGCTTTGTCTGAAATCACGGTAGCTCCTTCTATCGTTGCCGCATTGATAGAACGGTTGATGAATAAAAGTGCCTTATCATAATCTCTATCTTGAATCGCTATTTCACTAATAAAACGGGTTGCTTCTGCCACTAAAGCATGCTTTTCGGGATAAACGGTCTCCATTAAATTTAAGGCATCGGTGTAAAAGAGCTTTGATTTTTCATAACTTTGAGCGGAGAAGTACAAAGCGCCCTTCGCCATATAAATTTCTATCTTTGATATCTTCTGTTCACTTCTAGACAATTTATAAATTAAGCGTTCTGCTCGTTCGTAATTCAACAAGGCAATATTAAAATTCTCACTCAACGATTTATTTCCTAAATGCTGAATAGGTTCTAAGTCGTAACTTTCTAGTTCCTTTGTCAATGACCAGTCCTCTGGAATATTCTTGACTGTTTTTTTATACCAATAAAGCGACTTTCCAGTGATCTCCAATTTTTGACAAATCTTCCCTTGTTGCAACAAACCATCATAAATATCCCTGGCAGAACCTCCAATTTCTAGTTGAATCGCCAAAGCTTCCCCATTTTGTTCCAAAGCATCTTGATAATCCTTGATACTCATTGCAATCGTTGCCAACATCGCTTTCGTTTCAGCACGCTCCTTAGGGGTTAAATCAAGCTCTAAAGCACTTGTTAGGTGTTTGTAAGCCGTTTCATATTCTGTATATTTGTAATAAGAACGCCCTGCCTTAAAATCTAAATCACCGCTTTCGCTAGAATCCCTGTTATTCAACATTTCTCTATACTTTTCGGCTGCCTCCTTAGGACTTAGCACGTCTGTGTATAGATTTCCCGCCTTCTTTTTATATTGATTGGTTAAATCATTGTTAGAGTCTTCCATCTTTTCAGAAGCTTCAATCAAATCCTCGTAGGCAGCTAAAGCCCCTTGTTCATTTCCTTGTTTGAGGTAGAGTTCGCCCAAACTTTTTTGCAATTCAATATTAAAAATGGGAGAAACGTATTCTGGATTTTTCTTAGCAATAACTTCGGCTTCTTTTAGGAATGTATTGGCTTCTTTTTGTTCGTTATAATACAAATGATACTTTCCCAAACACAACCTTAAATAAGCACGAGTAGCCTCATTATGTCTTGGTTGTTCATTATACAGTTCTTCTGCACGCCTAAATGCTTTAAAAGCATCCTTAGGCTTATTTTTATTCAACAAAACAATTGCTTCCATCGCTTTTGCTGCTATATAACCATTTACCTCTCCATTGCTTTCATAACGATTTGCTGATCGTTCAAAGGTAGCTTCCCCTGCTTTTAAATTTCCTTTATAGAACTTGTTTTCAGCATTTCTAAATACATTATAAGCGCCTTTACTCTTTCCTGTTGAAGGTAATTGAGCCATAACAGAAGGGGTACAAAAGCAGAAAAATAGGAGGAAAAACTTAACGTATATTTTCATTGTATATTAAAATTACAGCAATGTTTTTTTTATATAAGGAGAGATAAAATCAAACATAAAAGTTACACTTAATTTGAATAAAATCGGCAAATTTCTTGTTTTTTTTATCTAAAACAGCTACAATTGCCTACCTAATATTAAAAATCTACTAAAAGGATTTTTTGTAAAATTTTCAAATACTTTTTGCTGCTTAGTTACAAACCTTTTTATCCTAAAAATTCACAGCGTAATTTATTAGAATAAAACCCCATTCAGCCTCAGCTTATTTGAAATAAATGTTGAATACAAAGGTGCTACAAAAAAACTAAATCAACAGATTAGATTTATTTTATGCTAGCCTTACTATAAATTAAAAACTCGATAAAGAGCTCAATTATTCTACTATGTCTGGCAAATTAAGTTTAATTCTAGGACCCATGTTCTCGGGTAAAAGTACCATTCTTCTAACAAGATACAGACGGTATCAAATTGGAGGAAAAACCTGTTTACTCATCAAATATGCAAACGATCAACGCTACAGTGGTTCTGATGAAATGTTAGTAACACACGATCAACTCAGTTACAAAGCTACTTCTTGTCACAAATTAGAAGAAGTACACGAACTCATTCAAGATTATGATGTAATTTGTATTGACGAAATACAGTTTTACCCCGACGCCAGTAAATATTGTGATGCTTGGGCAAATGCAGGAAAAATTGTCGAAGTCTGTGGTCTAAATGGGGACTATCGTAGAAAACCCTTTGAGCAAATTAGCCTTTTAATTCCCTTGTCTGATGACATTAGTTATGTAACAGCCGTTTGCAAGGCGACAGGAAATGATGCGCCCTTTAGCATGCGTTTGTCCAAAGAAAAGAAGCAGGAAGTGATTGGAAGCACGGATAAGTATCAAGCTGTTTCGAGAGCCTGCTATGTCGTAAACAGTACTGAAAAAAACAAAGCTCCAAAACTCAATTCTGAGAAATGAGAAGGAGTATCATAAAAAAAGAAAAGGTTCAATAACAAGTTTTGTGGTCATAAAAAAAGAGGCACCTTTATCAGACGGTATGAGTCGTAAGTTTTAAGTAGAAAGTCGTATGTTTTATTTTGATAATAAACGACTTACGACTTTCTACTTAAAACTTATATCCCAATTCATAGCCTTAAAAAGGATTCTAAATCTTAAACGCTCACAAAACTTCTAATTGAGCCCTAAATATTAAGCTTATACAGCATTTCTCAAAGAACCTTAAAAAGGATTACTCCATTCTGGTTTGTTGAAATAAGTACTATCAGTCAAGGCGTGAAGAAAGGCAACAATATCCGCTTTGTCATTGGCATCCAAACTCTTGATTGTTGGAGCCGTAGAAAGTTCAGACGCAAGGTTAGGCGAATAATGGCCACCTGTTGCATAATGATCGACCACCTCTTCTAGCGTTTGAAAACGACCATCGTGCATGTAAGGAGCTGTAAGCCCAACATTACGTAGCGTAACTTCTCTGAATTGTCCATTCTCAGGCGCATTTCCTGTTGCTTCACCATAACCATTATCAGCAAAATCAAACAAGGTTTGAGCAGAATCTAAGCCATTATTAGAAAATTCATTTCTAGCAAATAACGCTTTGTTTTTAGAAAAACTGTGACAATGGGCACATTCTGCATCTTTTGTACTTGGTGCACCAGCGGCATCACCAATGAATAAGGTCATTCCTCTAAGTTCTTGACTGCTTAAATAGACCAAGGGAGTCCAAACATCTTCGTCGTATCTAGAACCAGCAGAATTTAGCGTGCGTTCAAACTGTGCAATTGCTTTGGCAACTAATTCTCGACTGATTCCATCGTAACAATCAATCCCAAAGGCTTCTCGAAACATTTTAGGATAACTAGGATGTTTGCGTAAATCAGCTTCTACTTTTTCCCAAGTATTGTCCATTTCTAGAGGATCTTCAATGGGGCCTTTTACAATTTGTTCTTCGAGAGTTGCAAAGCGACCGTCCCACATAAAGTTATATGCTCTGCCTCTTATTTCGCTGTACCCAATGTTAATTAAAGACATAGAGCTGCGTCTAGCGATTCTGTTTTCAATCCCTTCAGATTTTGCCAAGCCATCGGTAAATGCCTTATTAATATCATGACAAGAACTACAAGAAATCGTTGAATCTCTAGATAAAATAGGATCGTAAAATAAGTGACGTCCCAGCTCGATGCCTTGTACCGTAATTGGATTATCGCTAGGGTGTTCCATTGGGGGGAACCCATTTGGTGAAACAACAGTATAATTGGTTGGATTGTATGGAATGCTAGTCAAGTTACAAGGACTGATAGGACCAAGGTACTCTGTCTCTTTGCAAGCCATTACTCCAACCATGATACCAATAAAAACTAGAATGAATTTATAATGCATTGGAATAGATTTTTTTATGTTCTTAACGAGGTTGAGTTGTATAGAGCTGTGATTGTACGAATAGAAAGTGTTGAGTTGCAAAATACTGAAAAATTAGCAACTCAACACTTTATTAGAGTTTATTAAGATCCAATAGACATGGAATTGGCTAAATTTTCAATTGCTTTTTTTGCAAGATTGTATTCCGAAGAACCAGCCGTACCAGAATGAGTTTGGTTTTCTATAACCAGATCAATTTCACTTCCTGTTTTGAAGAAAACTTCTTTTGCATCCACATAAATGGTAATGGTGGTGGTTTGACCAGCATTGATGTCAAAGGTTTTAGCAAAGGAGCGCAATTGGTGCATTCCATTTACACCCGAGTGGTACAAAAAACCAGAAGTTGTACTATTCGATTGTGTGATATCTCCTTCTAATTTGCATAAAATATAACTGTTCCAACTTGCCCAATAATTTCCACCAAGCGCTAAAGGAGAACTTGATTCATAGTCACCTGGAGTGGTACTGTTAACGGCATCAGCTAAGCCAATTCCCATGTCCAAAGAAGTATAATTTCCAAGAGGAAGGTCGTTTATGGTGAAACTAGTACCTGCTTCAGCAGCAGCTGGCGTAATACTATTTGCCATAGAAATATAACCAACATCTTTAAACTCAACCATTGTTCCTGCATTGCCACCTTTGATGTCAGAAATGAAAAAGTCTAGCTTTTTGAATAAAATAGAAGTAGGATTGCTTTGTCCACTGGCTGTTTGTTGGAACAAAACTAATGGATCAGAACCATATCGAGCCTTGAAAATAATTTCCAAATTTCCAGTTAGGTTTTCATCAGTTGTAGAGGTGTCGCAAGAGCTAGACCACATTGTAATCGCTAGTAAAAGGAGGATAATCGTGCGCATAATTTAATTTTTTGTTTGATAAGAATTTTAATGAATAGGGGAATGATTGTAAGGGGGTCTTGTTTTATGGCTTACCGAAAAAGCATCTATTTAATGATCTGTTTTGAATCATAGGAACTTGTTTTGCAGAATATTATAAAGAGGCAATTTTACCATGAAGTAGTTTATGCTACTAATTTACACATAAATAAGCTCTTGTTTTGTAACCTGTGGTACATAACAATACTTCGTGCATAAATCGTATCTATTTGATTACCAGTAAAATAACTTTCTGACTCTCGTTGAACTAAAATTCTGGTAATCAAATAGATGCATAGATGTTTTTTTGCTTTTTCGATAGAAAAACAAAAAATGCACGAAGTATTAACATAATAGTCTCATTTTGGCAAAAATTTAGACAGAATCTAACTCTCGTTAGCAGAACGAAACTAAAGCCAAAAATGTTGATTTTAAAACCTGAAAATAACATTTTTATGGTCACAATTTTTATGCCTCACCTTTTAAAAAAATGCTTAAAACTGTTTATCATTTTGAATGTTACTATATTTACTGTATTATGACAGCTTAATCTTTGTTGAGGGAGTGGTATTTTGTGTCAAAAAGGACCTTATCTAATATTTCACTCTAAGGAATAAAATAGATTATTGATATCAATAAGAAAGAATGAAACCAAATCAAATTTATGCCAATTGGCAAAAAGCAAAAAAAGCCAACTCAAAAGAATTTTCTGTGTTGATTGATCCAGACAAAATTCGTCTTAAAGATGTGGACCAGATTGTTAAGTTGGCAGAAGAAGCTGCCGTAGATAGTTTTTTTATTGGTGGTAGTTTAGTGGTCAACGATGCTTTGGATGATATTATCATGAGCATTAAAAAACAGTGTAACATTCCCGTCGTTTTGTTTCCAGGAAGCTCTAGGCAGTTGAGTTATAAAGCCGATGGTTTGTTGTTCTTGTCTTTGATATCTGGAAGAAATCCAGAGCTTTTGATTGGAAAGCACGTGGAAACGGCTCCTTTTTTGAAAATTAGTCCTATTGAAATTATCTCTACAGGATATATGTTGGTAGATGGCGGTGTGCCAACTTCCGTTTCTTATATGTCAAACACCCAGCCTATTCCAGCGAATAAAGACAGTATTGCCGTTTGCACGGCTATGGCAGGGGAGATGCTAGGCTTGAAGTTGATTTATATGGACGCAGGAAGTGGTGCTGAAAACCCTATCAGTACCTCCATGATAGCAGCTGTTTCTATGGCAACAGATATTCCTTTGATTGTAGGAGGAGGGATTCGAACGCCAGAGAAAGCGAGTGCAAATGTAAAAGCAGGAGCAGATATTATTGTTGTTGGAAATGCGATAGAAAAAGATACTAGTTTGATTTTAGAGTTGGCAGCAGCAGTCCATGAGGGCTAAAAAAAAGGATGATTGACAACTCAAAGAACCAAAAAAAAAGCACATACCATTATAGTATATGCTTTGTATATCTTATCTGTCAGGGTAAGTGAAAACTTACTTTTTCTTAACTTTAGCTTTTAAATCCTTTCTTAGTTTAGCTGAATTTACTGAATCAGCAAGAAGTTTACCAGCTTTGAATTTAACAGTCACTTTTTCATCAATTGGGACAGGTTTACCAGTGCTTGGGTTTACACCAGTTCTAGCGGCACGGTATGATGTACTTAGCGTACAAAAACCAACCAAAGTAACTTTGTCACCTTCTCTTAGGGCATCTTGAATTGAGTTTAAGGTAGCATCTAATGCTGCAGCAGCATCTGCTTTCTTTAAACCAGCATTCTGTGCAATTTTGTCGATCAAATCTCCTTTGTTCATAATAAATAATGATTTATAATTTGGATGACAAGCAGTAATTAGGACATTTTTAATTAGTGCTTAAAAATTAAGTACTTACAAATTTATATTCTTTTACCGTATAACACAATTTTTATCCAAAAAAAAATGGCATAAACGCTTTGTTTTCCGTTATTTAAGCGCTTTTAAGTCGTCAATCAAAATAATATTTAGCTAAACAACCATTCTTTTGGACGACTCTTTATTCTGCAAACGATAGAAATAGGGATAAAAAAAAGCCTTTAACAAATTTGTTAAAGACTTTTAGTTGGCCTACTAGGACTCGAACCTAGAATGACAGAATCAAAATCTGCTGTGTTACCATTACACCATAGGCCATAATGAAGGTTTTATAAAAGAAAAACACTCTATTATGTAACACTTTTGCTTAAAAAAAAATAGTTGGCCTACTAGGACTCGAACCTAGAATGACAGAATCAAAATCTGCTGTGTTACCATTACACCATAGGCCATTACTTCTTTAAAGCGAATGCAAATATAATTGTTGTTCAGCTAAAAAAAAAACTTTTGAGCAACTATTTTACTTTTTTTGATAAAAAAAAAGAACTGTTTATTTTTTCTGTTTGAGAACGAACACCTTATAGAGAAATATTATTCATAATAAACATCAAAAATTCTATTTTCATTATCATCCGTCGAAATTTTAATCCAAACGGCAGATTCAGGAAAATAACTTTCTACGATGCTCGGCCACTCAATAAAACAATAACTTTTGTCCTCCAAAAGTTCCATCAAGCCAATTGAAAATGCTTCATCGTCCGATTTTAATCGATACAAATCAACATGATGAATAATTCCTTCTGCTGTTTCGTATTGATTGATAATTGAAAACGTAGGACTAGACGTTCCTGTATCCACGCCTAAGGTCTTACAAAGTAATTTGATGAACGTTGTTTTACCAGCACCTATTTGCCCTAGAAACGCTACCTTTTTACGAATCTTTATAACAGGCATTAAAGCCTCTGCAATCGCTCCTAACTCATTAACAGAGCTTGCTATAAATTGTTGTCTCATTTTATCTTTTTAATAAAAATAGAATCATATTTTATTAAGCATTATCGTTCTTAGACAACTCGTAGAATCAGCAAAGCTAAATCGTGTAATAATATTCTAACTGCTACCTCTATTGAACTATATGAGTCATAAGTTTTAAGTAGAAAGTCGTATGTTTTATTTTTGCAATAAGAGACTTACAACTTTCTACTTAAAACTTATATCCTGATTCAAGACTGGATAAGGAATGAGAAAAAAATAAGATGACACAAAACGTTCATTTTACTTATTGAACGTTCCTAAGGTAGTCTGTATCTTAAAATCCTACAGGATTGGTCAAAGAACCAACATGATTATGAATAGCAAAGATAAAAAAAGGTAGCATCCCCACAATAGGAATGCTACCATCTATATTATAAATACTGTATTTTTTTTAAAACGTATATTTTAGCAGTAATTGAACGTCATTGTTGCGCAATTGATTCGGTACTTTGATGGACGATAGGTTTTGTAGATCGTCTGTAGGCGTTACAGGTACAACTAACTCACCATTATTATCCAAAGATTGAATATTGTATAAAGGATCTGATCCAATACCTCTTGATGCTTCAACCTCTTCTTGATGCATCTCAGAAGCACCTTGTGTCAAGTTAATCAATCCAAGACTATATTGCACGCCTACTGCCCAATGTTCGTTAAAGCAATATTCCATGCCTAATAAAAGACTAAAATCAAAATCACTGATTCCCATTTCAGCATTGGATAAATTATTCAACTCAGGGTTTGTTGTCTCCGTATTCATCAACCAAGCTCCTTTTACACCCGCTTGAAGGTTGTACTTAGGATGTGGGTGAAATTGATAGACCAAAGGAATTTCTAAAAGATCAATTCTTTTAATCGTTCCTGTACTGGAATACATTCCTGTTGATGGTTCCGCTTGTAGGCTTGAATTTTTAGTTGCATTGCCTATGCTTTTATATTGCACGCCAGTTTGTATTCCATGATGTTTTGCAAGGCGATAAGAAGCACTAACTCCAGCAAAAGGCATGACCGAGAAATCTTTTGTAGAGCCATATACTTTAGCACTCGCACCACCAAAGACAGAGGCTTTTAAAGGCGATTTTTTAGTGTTTAATTCATCACCAATGCCAAAGTTTCCAACTCTATTTTGTTTTTCCATCAGTTGACGCTTTTCTTGAAGCGCACGCAATGGAGTAGTAGAGTATTGATAAATAATCTCTGTACGAGTTGTTTTTACCTTATACTTACTATTTTTATTCTTTAAAATTTTAGTTGTCGCTGTTGTGTTTTCTACGCCTTGTGTTGCTGCAATAGGAGTAGTCCCATTTGCTAGCGCCACTGTAGCTGCGCTTTTTGAGCTTTTTTGATTCTTGTTAGAACCTCCTGTTGTTAACAGAGCATTTTTAGCGGTCGCTTTTTTCTTAGCAGTAGCCTTTTTAGATGCCATTGATGCAACAGTAGCAGCAGCAACTTTATTTTGTTTCTCTTCTACCAAAGCTTGTTTTTGATCCTGTATAGGATTCGTAACTTCCGTAAATTGCTTAGATACTTTTGCTGCTTGTGGAATCGTAGCGTTTGAAACTGCTTGTTGTTCCGCAATAGAATTAGTTGAAGTAGCCGCTTGTGTAGCATTAGGCGTTAAATACATGCCTAAGCCAATTACACCAGCCAATGCGGCAGCCGTAACAAAAGGTACCGACCACCAATAACCTGCGGCTCGTTTTGCAACGACTGGGTGTTGGTCGAGCAATGCCGACATATTCTCCCAGGCTTGGGGGTTTTGTGCGAACTCATGTTGTGTGAGTTTGTCACGAAGCAAGTTGTCATTATTTTTGTAAAAATCGGTCATTTCATTCGGTCTTATCTTCTAATTAGAATATTTTTTACTCCATTACCATTTGCCTTAGCAACCTCTTACCAAAAGTTCTTCTTGATCTTGTTGGCGAATGAGGCGTTGCAGCTCTTTGCGAGCGTTTGCTAAATGCCATTTTGACGTCCCTACCGTTATATCTAGCATTTCAGCAACTTCTTTGTGTTTGTATCCGTCTACGACGTATAAACAAAACACGGTTCGAGAAGCAGTGGGTAATTTATGAATGAGTTTGAACAAATCTTCAGCATGGAGGTTATTAATACTATCATTGAGTACAGGCGCATCGCGCTCGATCTCAAAATTCATAACTTGACGATACTTGGTATGTCTACGTACGTGATCGATCGAACAATTGAAGACGATTTTTGCAATCCAGCCTGCTAGATTGTTGTTATCTTGGTATTTGTCCAAGGCAGTAAAAACTTTCAGAAATGCTGCATTCAGAATTTCAACCGCTTCTTCCTGTTGTTTCGTATACCTCATTGCTATACCTAGCATCTTGCCAAAAAATCTTTCGTATAAGACTTTTTGGGCTAGACGCTCGCCTTTACGGCAGCCAGCAACTAGTTCTTTATCAGTATTTTTTGCAGAATATCTCATTCAACCAAGTTGTACTTCGTACAAATAAAAACTTTAAAAATGAAAGCCTTTATTTGCTAAAACCTAAAGTGTATGATACTAGATCTAAATTACATTTTAAGTTGTTGTTAAAAATAACCTTTTTTGCTATTAATTTATTCAATGCCACATTCCTTTTAAAAAATAAGCCTGTTCGCATCTAATTATTTAACGCTAGTAAGCTTACCTTTGGTATGAATTGTGGTGATAAAAACTCAATTCTACCTAGAAAACGCAAGAAAAAATAAAAGCGTTGGTGATTTTTGATTTTTTTGTTAAAAAAAAACAATTAACCAACCCTACTGAATTCTTAGAACGTATTATATAATAGGAAAATTTTGCTTTTGTCTAAAACGATAAAATGCTGATAAAAAAGATATTATGATAATTAAGGGCAGGAAAGACACCCATTCGTGTACAGCGTTAATCGTCTATAAGGCAATTCTATGAATTTAAAATAGATTGTATTAACAAAAAAAAATAATAAAACGTTTAGAAAATAAGCGATTTTAAACCAATCATTGTATTCATTAATACTCCGTTGATTTTTTAGTTTTTAGCTGCGCTGAGCCTTCGGGTTCTATGAAAAACATAAAAAAGCATCTTGCATTAGTTTGATTATCAGCTTTTTAGTACTTTAACTAGCAAAAGTACATCCTACTGATAATCAAACTAATACGATTTTTCAACGGAGTAATGATTCATCACAACTAATTAAAATGCAACGACAATTCTTATTCTTACTATTTATTTTATTCAGTGCCCAATTATCTTTTGCACAAGTGACCGATACACTTCCTGACGATGAGGTCATTGATAATACCGTTATTATAAATGACAATAGAACGGATAAAAAAATCAAAGAGCCTAAAAATCAATTTAAAATAGATAATCTATTTGTTGGGCTGACCTTTAGTCTTTCATTTGGGCAATATGTGTTCATCGATGTTTCTCCTTATGTGGGCTACTTATTAGGCAAGTTTGTTGGTGTGGGGATTGGAGGAACCTATATATACAGTGCTTATTTTAATGGTGTGCAGTATATAGGAGATAATGTTTATGGTGGAAGATTGTTTGTAAATTTGCGTCCTTTCCCAGAATTTAGAGGGCTAAAAGGAGTGTATGCGCATTTGGAAGGGGAATACTTAAATCACACGCAATACAATCGAGGGCAATTGAGCCGCCGTTTTGTACCTGCTGTCAATGTTGGTTTAGGGTATAATACTTCTTTTGATAAAGGCTTCTCCTTTACCGCTGAGTTTTTAGTCAATGCACTTTGGTTTGGACAAAGAGCAAGTGGTCAAGCAACTGTTTATAATTCTCCTTGGCAGTATCGTTTGGGCTTGTACTATGCGTTTTAGAAACGTTTATAATAGACAAAAAAAATGAAGATTTTAAGATTTAAAAATGACGTAATTATAATCATTTTCAAGTCTTAAAATCTTCAAATTCATACTTATTATTAGATGAATAGTATTTTTTTAGTTTTTGAATAAAAACTAAAAAATTGCACGGACTACTATTTATTAAGAACCTTCTCAATCACTTTTACAACCTTTTCATCGCTTACTTTATCTCCTGGCGCGAAGGATTTAATGACATTTCCATTTCTATCCACTAAGAATTTTTGGAAATTCCATGAAACAGGTGCATTAAATTTACCATTCTGTTCTTTAGATGTTAAATATTGATACAAAGGATGTATGTCTTTTCCTTTGACCGAAATTTTGGAAAACATAGGAAAAGTTACATTAAATTTGCTGGTACAAAATTCTTTGATCTGACTGTTTTTACCTGGTTCTTGTCTCATAAAGTTATTAGCAGGAAAGCCAAGTACAACTAAATCTTGATCTTTGTATTTCTCATAAGTAGCCTGTAAATCTTCATATTGAGGCGTTAACCCACATTTACTAGCCGTATTTACAATCAACAAAACCTTCCCTTTGTATTTTGATAACTCAACAGGTTGGTCATCAATGTCATTCATGGTGAAATCATGTACAGAAGTAGGAGGAGTGGCAACCCATATAAGACTTGCAATAAAGCTAAGTAATAAAATCTTCATGTTAATTTTGTTGTAATTGGTGTATAAATAATATCTCTAAGAAAGACTAAATACAATTAGTATTCCATTTTATTCATAACTCCAAAGAAGACAGAATGTTTATAAAAACAGCTTTATTCTATTAATCAGGTACTTAAATTTAACACTTCGTGGAGTTTTTAGTTTTTTGATAAAAAACATAAAAACACATCTTACATTAGATTGATTATCAGCTTATTAATGTTTTGAATAAACAGAAGTTATCTAGCTGATAATCAATATAATATGATTTCTACACGAAGTGTTGTAAATTTATACAGAAGCGCCTTTCATCCTTTGTTTAGGGCGTTTTTTGTTTTGATAAAGGGACGACTTGTTCCAAGTATTTGCCAATGTCTAACAAACGTTGATCGGTCCATTTTTTTGCATGAATTTGAATGCCTACAGGCAAGCCATTTTTCTTAGTTCCAATAGGAATAACAAGGATAGGATGCCCTGAATAAGCTGTTGTAAAGTTAAAAGAGGCAATGGCTTTGGTATAAGGCACTTTTTGACCATTAATTTCAAAAGGAATGCCTGCTCTTTGGTGTGGATAAGCTTCCATGGCACAAACAGGCGTAATCCAAATGTCGTGTTTGCTTAGGAAATTATGATACAGATTCGAAAAATTATCCTTTGCATCCATGGCTTTTGCATACTTTAGGTTGGATAGATTTTGACCTTGCGCCATTCCCTTTGCCCAAAGATGATCTCGGTATTTTAGTAGAATAAAGAGATACATAAATACATTCATAAAGGGAATTTTTAAACTATTGACGCCCATTTCAAAGCCAATAATTTTACTGCAATTAACATAGGCCTCTTCCTCATTATAAACAGGGTGATCGTATTGAATTTGGTGGGTACTTGTTTTTAGTTGTCGAACAAAATTTCTAAAAATACCTAAATACTCTTCGTCTACAGGCGTATCATTAATGGATTCTGAAACCGCAATATTTAGCGTTTCTCCGTTCCAAGAACTACGGTTGAAATCGACAGCTGGAATGTCTGGAAGTGGGTATTTTTGATGATTGGCTAGTACTTGCATCAATAAAGTCAAATCATCAATCGTATTCGCCAATGGTCCTGGCACAACAATGTGTCTTCGACCTTGTGGTTTGTTTGGATTTTTTAGATGCCCTTTATTGGACAATAAGCCCTCTGTTGGTCTCAAGCCACAAATGCCACAAAAATGAGCAGGAACACGAATAGAACCTCCAGCATCTGAGCCAATGGAAATAGGGCTAAATTGAGCCGCAACCGAAGCCGAAGAACCTCCTGAACTTCCGCCCGCAACTCTAGTGACATCATGTGGATTATTGGTTTGTCCATTCCAAAAATTGGTGCTTTGCCAATCAATACAAAATAGAGGTATATTGGTCATGCCTAAAATAATGGCTCCTGCTTCTTTAAGACGTTTGACCAGCTCGGCATCTTCTGTAGCAACATATTTTCTTAATAATGGATCGCCATTACTTACCGTCATTCCTTTGACCAAGAAGCTTTCTTTTATGGTGATGGGAACGCCAAATAAAAGCCCTTCGGCAAGCCCGTTTTTTAATTGTAAATCCTTCTTTTTAGCTTCTTCTAGAATCGAAGCTCTATTTCGAAGGTGGCTAATAGCATTGATGCTAGGATTCAAGGCATCTATTTGATTCAAATAACAAGTGATGACCTCGATAATGGAAACCTGTTGTTGTTTAATTTTTGTGGCAAGTTCTTGGGCAGACCAAGCAAGTATTTCTTTGTTCATTAGTAAAGTGTTGGAGTGATTAATTAATCAACTTTTAACAAAGAAAAGGGAAGGAGCTGAGAATCTATTTGACAAATGTCAAAAAGAGAATTCAGCTTACTTTTGCGCTCGTATTCGACTAAGCGTTTCTTGGGTCACTCCAATATAAGAAGCAATGTGTCCTAGGTTCACCCGTTGAGATAGGCTAGGGTTTTTGAGCATCAAATTATCATACCGCTCTTTGGCATTATAAAACAACAAATCTTCCACTCGTTCTGCCAAATCAATATAAATTTGCTCTAAAAACAGGCGAACAAATTTTTCATAGACAGGTTTTTGATCCAGCAAGGCGTGAATGTCATCATGTACCATCGAATGCACGACGGCATCTTCCAAGATTTCTATGTTATAACGACTCTTTTTTCGCTGAATAAAGCTGTCAATAGCTGTGATGCCTCCATTTGAAAGGGCAAAATGTGCCGTGATGTCTTTGCCATCTTTATGATAAAAAGAACGAGCAATGCCTGTTTCAATAAAATATAAATGCTTACAAATCGTACCTTCCTCATGTAATAGGTGATGCTTTGGAAAGTGGTTTACAGTGGTGATTTCCCTAAAATCGCTTACTAAGTGGTTTAGAATAAAGGGATCTATATGTTTGAACTGTTCAGGAATCATAAGTAAGCAGTATTAATAAAAAAAGCTAGAATATTATTTTAATGATAATAATGCGAATCAAGCGCTAAAATATGGGTCTGATAGATAAACAAGGGGGTAAAGGCTTCACAAGAATGTTTCATGTTGAATTTTTAATGATGAATGCTTTATAGCATAAAAAACATTAAAAATTCAACATTTAGCATTCAACATTTAAAAAGTAGGCTTGAAAAATGAGATACCCCTGTTTTAAATGTACGATTTATTGATGTTTTAGCCCTTGATTCGCATTAGTAATAATATTCTAGTCGAGCCAGTTTTTTTTATAAATAAATTACCTCTATGCTCCTTTAACTTGTTTGGTAATCGTGCGTTTGATCAGCGCATTGTTGACCCGATCAGCAGGTCTAAATGATTTGATGACCTTACCATCTTTGCCTACTAGAAACTTCTGAAAGTTCCATTTGATTGGAGCATCAACATGTCCATTTTCTGTTTTTTTAGTCAAATATTCATACAAAGGATGCATTTTTTCTCCTTTGACTGAAATCTTGGAAAACATTGGAAATGTAATACCGAATTTACTGGTACAAAAACGATTAATTTCTTGGTTGGATTTAGGTTCTTGGTTCATAAAATTATTAGCAGGAAACCCTAAGACCACAAAGTCATCGTCTTGATACTCTTCATACAAAGCTTGCAAGTCTTTATATTGATTCGTGTAACCACATTTGGAAGCGACATTAACAATCAATAAAACTTTACCTTTGTATTTAGACATGGAGACATTATTTCCAATAATGTCATGAACTTTAATATCATAAATATCAGTAGGCTTGGGGGCAATACTACTGAATAGTAAATAAAGGGATAAGGCTAGAAATGAAATTTTCATACGATCTGTTTTTGTTACAATGGGGATTGTTTCAACGGTGCCTATATAAATAACCAGCTTTAGCTGGTAATTGTCTGTAAATTAATAATATTATCTCTAATAAAGCATCCCTAATGAATTAATGTTTGTTATATGTTTTGATTGATTTATCAGATAAATAGTTATCTCATTTTAGAATTTGACAGCTTTTTGTAAAAAGAAAGGCTAGCCTATTATTTCAATTCATGAAACAACATCCTAGCCTATCCAAATTATATTATAAATCAGTTGCTACTCTTCTCCTTTCACTTGTTTGCGAATAGCACGTTTGATGATGGCATTGTTCACACGATCCGTTGGTTTAAATGTTTTAAGAACTTTACCATCTTTACCGACTAGAAATTTTTGAAAGTTCCACTTAATTGGAGCTTCAAGCCGCCCATTTTCTTGCTTTTGGGTTAAAAATTTGTATAGAGGATGCATTTTTTCTCCTTTGACCGAAATTTTGGAAAACATAGGAAAGGTCACCCCATATTTACTCGTACAGAAGCGATTAATTTCTTCGTTGTTTCCAGGTTCTTGATTCATGAAATCGTTAGCAGGAAAACCTAAAACCACAAAATCGTCATTTTGATACTCATCGTACAAAGCTTGTAAATCTTCATATTGATAGGTATTGCTACACTTAGAGGCTACATTAACAATCAATAGAACTTTACCTTTATACCTAGACATGGAAACATTATTACCAATAATGTCCTGAACTTTGATGTCATAAATAGAACTAGGCTTCGGGGCATTACTACTAAAGAGTAAGCTGAAAAATAAGGCTGCAAATAAAATTTTCATACGATAATTTTTTGTGACAATGGGGATTAGCTTTAGAGCTATTGATAGGATAACCAATTCTAAGTGCTAATTGTTTTTAAATTAATGCTTTCATTTTATTTGCCAGACGCGGACTAGTATTATTTTTTGATCTGTTTTATAATAGCCTTTCTAATTTTTTGATCTGTAACACGCTCTCCAGGTAAGAAAGAACAAATCACTTTTCCATGTCGATTGACTAGGAATTTTTGAAAATTCCAATTAATAGGAGCATCCAAGCGACCATTTTTTTCTTTATTGGTCAAGTATTTATACAAACGATGGGTTTGTTCTCCTTTGACCGAAATTTTGGAAAACATAGGAAAAGTTACCCCATATTCGCCCGTGCAAAAACGATTAATTTCTTCATTACTGCCAGGCTCTTGCTCATTAAAATTGTTAGCAGGAAAGCCTAAAATTACAAAATTATCATCTTGATATTCTTCATACAAAGCTTGTAAGTCTTTATATTGTTTGGTATGACCACATTTTGAAGCGACATTAACAATCAGCATAACTTTGCCTTTGTATTTGGACATAGGGACGTCATTGCCAATAATATCCTGAACTTCAATGTCATAAATAGATTTTGCTCTAGGGGCGCTGCTCATTAATAAAATGCCTAAGACTAATAGGAGTGATAATAGTAGTTTCATAATTTTTATTATAACAAGTTTTTTTAGAAAAAATTAGTTGTTGTTGTCTGTTTATATATTCTTTGAAAATTTTCTATAGGAGTGAACGTTCGTATAGGTTTGTATTAGTTTGATTGTTAGGTTTTTAGTGGTGACGCCAAATGTAGTACAATTTTCTAAATATTACGAATCATTTTCTTAGGTAACATCTGTTATATAACTCATGTTACGCAAAAAAATGATTACGGAGATAAAAAATTAATGTTCCTGTATAAACTTGTTCTGAATGTTGAATGCTTAATTTTTAATGTTGAATGCTTTATAGTATAATTAGCATTAAAAATTCAACATTAAAAATTAAAACAAGGGTTCAAGAAGCAAATCTCGGGTTCTCAATAGGAATAAAAAAATCCTGCGTAACATCAGTTATATAAGACAAAAAGTATAAGCTTAGGTCTTATTTTAAACAGTTGTTTAAAATAAAAAAGAACTTGTATTGATACTTTGTTAAAAAATAGTTACTTTGTAAGAGCTGAGATAGCTCAGCGATATCCTTAGAAACAATCCAACAAGATGAAGATAGTTTGCCCAAACTGTAGTACAACCAATGATACTCAGCGTAAAAGCTGTGTGTCCTGTACTACCGAATTACAACTTAATCTAAGCAGTACCTTTCAATTAGAGACAGGTAAAGTCGTGTCAATTCTTGACATGTTAGATAAAGTACAACAGTTAGAAACCAGATTGGTTTATGTAGAAAAAAATTACCAACCAATCAAATCAGAAAAAGTCAAAGAGGTGCTAGTCGAAAAGCCCAAAGTAACTTTTTCAGTTCCTACAACATTGCCAACAAAGATAGAAGCTTTAAAAACTTTGTTAGTAAAGGTGAATGTGGAGAAACAGGTGGCAAAAAACCGTTCGGATGCAGCGCTATTTGCCGATTTGGATTTCGATTCTAAGAAAATAGAAAAGAGAATTCAACGTTTAGAGCAACAAAAAGAAACCGAGGAACAGGTACAGAAAGAAACAGCCAAAGTACCTGTGGTAGATAAGGTCGAGCAGCTAATTATTAAGACGTATCCCGAAACGGTAGAAGGCTTAAAAAAAGCGCTTAAAGAATTAGGAATTAAAAAAGAACTGGCAAACATCAATCGTGATGTCAAAGGCTTAGAAGCATTGCTAGTCACTGAAAAGGAATTAAATCGTCGCATCAAGCATTTTGAGTTGGCAGAAATGTACGGCAAAGACGACGAAAAGGTTGATGTACCACCTGTTGTTAAAGAAGTGGAAGAAAAAGCCATTTCTACAGTTAATAAAAACTTGATTTTTGAAATTGAGCAAGAAATAGCTTCTGTTTGGAGTGCCAAACAAAGAGCACAAATTACACAAGACGCCCTTCGATTTGGCTTATTAACCGATAAAGAGAAGGCCTTGAAGAAAGAATTGGCCATGGCTGAACGAGGCGAAATTCAAGCTCGTTTGGATGCATCTGCGCCTAAAGCAGAACTTCCTAAAACAGTTCCTAGCAAGCCAGAAGAAAGAAAAATTGTTGAAGCTAGGCCTAAAATAATCCCTAAAAAGAAACCTGTTGCTGTAAAAGTAGTCAAGCCTAAAAGAGAAGGTCCATCGGCTGCCGAGCAGTTTTTTGCGCCTTTGGTGAGTGCGGTTGCCTTTGTTGAAAATAAATATGCAGAGTACAAGAAGGAAGGGAAATTATCCTTGTTTTTCTTGACCGTAGCAGGAATTGTTACTTTGTTATTTGGTTTTGGCTTTTTAGCACAATACTCGGCGGTAACTTATTTTGGAAGCTACTTAACTCAAATAAAAGTTGGTCTTGGTTTTATCTGTTCTGCTGCTGCGATTGGTATTGGAATTCGTTTGATCAAACAAGACAAGAAGTTTGAAGAATTTGGGCAAGCCTTGATGGGTTTGGGTTTATCCCTAAACTATCTGTTTATCTACTTTTTATCGGCAGATCCGCCTTTGATTAGTTCGACGATTGGGTTTGTCTTAATCTTTATCAATACAGCTGTTTCAGTAGTTTTATCCTTGCGATATGAATCTAAAATTATAGCTATTTTAGCACTTTTAGGTGGTGCCTTAGCCCCTAGTTATTTGAAATCAACAGGGGATAGCACGCACATCTATTTTGCTTATTTATGGTTCCTTTGTGCTGCTTCCGCTTATACTGCCAAGCGCCTGTCTTGGGAAGCACTCAACTTTATTTCTTTTATATTGGTCACCTTAATTTTGGGTCGTTCTACGTATTTCAATTATGCAGATGCCCAAGGCTTGCCAGATATCATGTTCTTATTACTATTCCATGCCTTTGCTTATTTATATGCTTATCTTAGTTTGTTTGATGGTTTAAAACCACAAAAAGAACAAAGCTCTATGAGTGTAATTACATTGATTGGAGCGCAAGGGGCAATGATGGCGAGCTTGTATTATGTATATGGTAGCCATCAGTCGGCTTATGCCACCTTGAGCATGGCTTATTTGCTCAATATGATCCCATTTGCACTGATTACCGTGGTCTTTTATCAACAATGGAACGAGCAACAGAAATCTCTTCTAATTGGTATTTCCAGTGCTTTTGTTGCGGCTTCTATTCCAGCTTTCTTTGGTATTCAGTATCGAGGTTTGTTGTGGGCATTGCAAGGTATTATGCTTTTGGGAGGTGGTTTAATCTTCAAATTACCACTTGTCCGTCGTTTGGCTTATGTTATATTAGTCGGTGGATTGGTCAATATGTTGTTCAATTTAGATTGGCATTCTATGCCGAATCGTATAGATAGCATCTTATTTACAGCAGGTTATATCAATTTGTGGAGTATAGGTATTGTATTAATGGTGGTCTCTTTCTTATTAAAAAAATATGAAACAGCCTTAGAAAACCATGAAGAAAACGTCCCAATGGTACTCAATGAAGTCTTATCTATTTGGGGCTTGTTTACCTTCTACATCACGACTTATTTCTTCTTTGGATATTATGCTTGCAATTTGGCTGTAATACCAATGTTTGCTTTATTGGTTTGGAATAATTATCGAAAGTTATATCTAGCAGAAATCTTAGGATTGTTACAAATCGTTGTGCTAGCCTTTGCGGTCTTACTTTCTATGAAGGAAGTGAATTCCTTTCACTTTGTAGATCAGTTGGCCTATGGGAAGTTTGGAATTTTAGAAATTTTATTTGTGCTGTGGTTCTTCAAACCATTTTACAAAAAAGTGTTACCAGAAGCACCTGCACACAAACATAGTTTGGCAGCGACAACGCAAGATGCATTTTATATCATATTGCCACTAGTTTTATTGGATACCTTCTATCATGTGTTGCCAAAATTCATAGGATATTACGCTTATAACTGCGCCTTAATTCCAATGTTTGCCTTGCTAATTTGGAATAAATACCGCAAATCATACGTTACCGAAATCTTAGGATTATTACAACTATTAGTAATCGCTTTTGCGATATTGCATTCAATGGGTAGGGTAGATTCTTATCATTTCTCAGACCAGTTTAACTATGGAAAATTGGGCATGATTGAAGGCTTGTTTATGTTGTGGTTCTTGAAATTATTTTACGAAAAATTCTATCCAGAGGCACCAGCTTACAAAACAAAGTTGGTAGGAAGAGTAAGAGAGGTATTTTATTTAATATTGCCACTTATCTTATTAAGTATGTTCAGGCATCGTTTCCCAACAGAGCTTGTATATGGACTATGGATGGCAGTATGTTTAACATTTGTACTAGCAGAATTTACCAAAAGTAAATTAATCTTAGTGGAGTTCTTAGGTTTTGTAGCGGTTTCCATATTCTTCTCTTGTGTTTCCATGAAGCTTGGATCTTTGCTCTTGGGGAATGCTGTTTTATTAGGAATTGTATTCTATAAAAAAGCATGGACAGAAGCAGCGTTTGAGAAAATAGATTATCAAGCACTTTACCTAGTGGTGCCTTATTTCTTTGCAGGATCTACAGGTTTAGCCTATTATATTCTATCCAATGGAGATGCCTTTTCTGGAATGCAATTAACGGCCCTTGTTTTATTAACAATGATCAATTTAGGCTCTACTTTAGCACTGATTAAAATAAGCTTGAAAGTTATTTATAGACTGGCTTGGGTCATCTCTTTCTTAGCATTAATCGGCTTGTTTGCTTCTGCTAGTAATAATATATCCATTCCTAATTATGTTGTAATAGGTTTTGTCTTATTATTAGGCGTTTTGGCTTGGTCTTTCAAAATGATTTACAAAGCAGATATCCCTTATAATGGCAATCAAACAGGCATTTTGTGGCAAACAGAATCGGTCACGATTCACCTTTTGACGATTCTTTCTTACGCCACCTTGTTGTGTTGGCTGACAGGCGACCCTACCAGTCTTGGATTAACAATTGCACTATTTATACACGGAATAGCCTTGGTATTTAATGGCTTGTCGCCAAAATATGCACATTTAAACAAAGTTTATATTCCTTTGTTTGCTATTGCTGTAATCAAACTGTTCTTCATTGATATGAAGGATGCCGATACCATTATGAAAATTATTGTCTTTATAATTGTAGGAATTAGTTGTTTATTAGCGGCTTATTTCTTGATTAAATACAATGACAAAAATAAACCAGCAGTAGTAAAACCTGTTGTTGATTTAGAAGTTACTAATGTTATAAAAGAAGATGATTCAACTGACACGAACGAACTCGAATAATCAAGGTTTTATTGATTTAGTGGCGCTTTTGGACGCTTATTTGGCAGTAAAAGATGGTGAAGACCATGCTTTTTATGCTCAATACAATAAACTTGATTCCATTAAGCAGGTAGTTATTGCTTCTAATAATAATGAAATAGCTGCCTGTGGAGCGATCAAAGCAATGGATAAGGATCGAGTAGAAGTTAAACGAATGTTTACGAAAGTCGATCAAAGAGGGAAAGGAATTGCTAGTCAAGTTTTAAAAGAACTAGAAGCTTGGGCAAGGGAGTTAGCATATAAAAAATGCGTCCTCGAAACAGGCAAACGACAAGTAGAAGCGATTCAATTGTACCTTAAAAATGGCTATCAAATTATTCCAAACTATGGACAATATGTAGGAGTAGAAGATAGTGTTTGCTTTGAAAAAAACTTGGTTTAAGGTGTTTTATTTGAAGATTTGATCCTTTGAAAATTATTATTTGCTGTTATTTTCAAATGATCAAATCTTCAAATCAATTGTTTAGAGTTCTAACCCAAAAAAGAACCCATTTCCTCTATCAATTCTACTGGCTTTTCTTCTTGCAAAAAATGCCCACATTCATACGTTTTTACAGTGGCATTGGTCAAAGTTTGTTCCCAAATAGCCAAATATTCAGGGCTAATAAAGGCATCTTCGGTTCCCCACAAGACTAAAAAAGGCTTGTCCTTAATTTTATCTATTTGCTGCCATTGCTGCTCGTACCAATCGGAAGCACCAAGCAAAGAATGCCCTATTTGCAACAAGCCCCAACGATCTGCTTTGCGTTTAAACACTTGCGTATAATGCTGTTGTGTTGCTTTTGATAATTTATTTTTGTTGTAAAAGCTTTTGGGAATTAAAAACTTAGGAGAAAAATTCAATCTCAAATACAAGAATTTTCCGAGACGACTGTGTAATATTTTGTCTATCTTTTGCACAGCTTCTTGGTCTTTTGTTTTCCAAAACCAAGTATTCATCAAGACAATTTTTTTGACATTCTCAGGTTGATGGATCGCATAGGACAAGCCAATTGGACCGCCAAAATCGTGTACCACCAAAGTAATATCTTTAAGTCCTAGTTGGTGGATAAACACTTCTAAATTCTTTGCTAATTGTGGCGCACTTCCATCCATTTCTTCCGATTTTTCAGACAAGCCAAAGCCCAAATGGTCAGGAACAATACAGCGATGTGTTTTAGAAAAATGTTGAATCATTTTTCGATACAAAAAAGACCAAACAGGCGTTCCATGCACCATCAAAAGAACGTCTCCTTCTCCTTCGTCCACATAATGCATGGCTCGACCATTGATGGTCACATAATTACTTTTAAATGGGTATGCTTTGGTATCAAACCAGGCTTCTTTTTTTAATGAATTGGCAATAGACATATTGATTGTGTTTGAGGTGAATTATAAACTCATGTTACGCAGATTTTTTTATTACGATTAAAAGTTGTCGTCAATTTTTACGCTGCTACTTATTCCTTCCAATCATGAGCCTTACACTTGTAGCTCGTGATTGGAGCTTAGATATAGAGATGTTTAGAGACACAAGCTTTGTGTTTTATT
>CALDEP010000409.1 GCA_937942475.1 uncultured Aureispira sp. | reverse complement strand
GAAGTGCTTTATTTTGCCATTTAAACTTTGGCAAGAATAAACTATCGCCCTGTTTGCATAATATAGAACTTAGTTTTATTGGCAACAAATTCAGAAGCTCTGTTAAAAAAAAATATTTTATGCTTGATAAAAAAACATTATTCTTTAGCAATTGCTTTTGGTTTTTTGTTTGCCTCAACTTACCTATAGTACTTTCTGCTCAAGCATCAACCTCTTTAAATCAAATTTTCAAAATTGATGCCGCACAATCTATTAGCATCCAAGTTAACAGCCCTGACTTAGTGGTGAAATATACACAAGGAACAAGGATTTTAGTAGAAACTAAAGTAAGCCTTTCTATTGACAACTCAACACTCTTAAACTTTATTAAGCAAAAAGGGCGCTATGACTTAATCAAAGAATTCGATGCCAATACAAAATGCCTCAAACTTGTTCCCAAAAACAAACGAGATTTAATCTTAGTAAAAGGAAAGGAACTACAGGAAAAAATATCTTACACGATTTATATTCCAAGAAAAATGGCTTTTGTTGACTTGGCTAACAAATAAAAAAGGTTGCTAGAATTTTACTTCCAACAACCTTTTAGTGCCTTTTAAATGCCTTTTTAAATCCACGGTATGCTTTCTTCCCCTTATCTATTCTACTAATTACATCGTTTGACGAACAGTATTGTTTTCTGGTGAATGCTCTAACGTATCTTCACCTTTAATTATTACTTGGTATCCTTCTGGTGCATTGATTTCAAAGCTTAATTGCTCTGCTAATAAAATACCTTTTACCGTTACTTGATTTGCAACTTTAGGCATTGTGATCACTAATGTTCCACTAGCTTCATCCACCTTAGTATCTAAAGTATATCGACCAACCATTACTAGTTGTTTTACGATATTTTCATTCATGTTATCTACTTTTAAGTAAGTAGTTACTCTGATGAAGTCATTATCCCAAGTATTCAAACTCATCTCACCTGGCAAGCTCACGATAGCTGAACTAGAAGCTGTTAAAGCAACAGATTTTACTAATGTTTTTTCTGTTTGTGCGTTAATTGTCGTTGCAAAACCTAAAACTAAAGTCAAAAGGATGATTAAATTTTTCATAATTTTATATTTCATAGCGCCTTAATAATTTTGTAACATTTGATACTTAAAATTACGGCACTTTTTTATCGAATTCGTGTGGTGTGTTATTTCTATTGTTTGTTATTAATAACACAAATATAGATTGCATAGTTCATTATTGCAAGCTTTTTAACGAAATTAAATTTTGCAAAAAATCAAAATAAGCGTTTTTAGAAAAATTAAATTTCTACAAAACAGTTAAAACAATAAAAAATGGCAATAATAAATAAAAAATCCATATAATGTACTTTTGTTTTTTAGGGGATCAAAATTTAAAAAAATGTCTTAAAATTGATTTTTTTTCAAAAAAAAAAAACTTCTTCTATTTTGGATAGAAAAAGTCACTTTATTGGCAATCATTTCGCTCTAAAAAAACGATCTTATTCTTGTTATAACTAAAGTCTACCCATTAACATAAAAAGAAAATCCAAGCCAATAAGAGTTCATAAAAAAAGCAGCATTCTCTGTCGTAGAAAATACTGCTTTTCAGGTTCTAATCCCCATTGCAAGAAAATAGAACACCAATAAATTGTAAATTTAGAAGCCCTAAGCTTCCAAAATAATATTTTTAAGTCCAGTCACCCATCTAGGATGATCATTCAAGCTGTCTACTAATTGCACATGCTCCCCGCCCATTTCCTCAAATTCTTCCATATACTCTACCGAAACCTCTATGGTTGTTTCCAAACAATCGGCTACAAAAGCAGGACAAAAAACCAACAAGCGTTTATTCCCTGCATCTGCTCGTTCCTTCAGAGCGTCCGTTGTATAAGGTTGTACCCAAGGCTCTTTACCTAATCTTGATTGAAAACAAGTCGTGTACATGCCTTCTTCCAAACCTAATTCTTTGACCAAAGCCTTGGTTGTAGCATGACATTGCGCACTATAACAATGTTGATTTTTATCTGAGATCGTCAAACAACAATCTTTCGCTTTGGTACAGTGATTTCCCAAATCAGCTTTGACCAATTGGCGTACTGGCAAACCATGATAGCTAAATAAGACATGATCGTACTCCTCTATCTTATGTTCCTTGCTACGTTCCACGATAGAAGCAATAAAATCAGGATGATCGTAAAAGGAGTTGATAAATCGAAGTTTTGGAATTCCCTGTACTTTAGATAAGATGCGCATGACTTCTTCATAAACAGAACCTGTTGAAGCAGAAGCATAATGCGGAAATAAAGGCACTATAATTAGCTCAGAAACATTTTGTGCTAACATATCTTTTAAAACAGACTCCACAGAAGGGCTTTGATAACGCATCGCTAAGGCTACTAAATACGCATCTCCCATCTCCTCTTGAAGCATTTCCTTCAGTTGATAACCATAAACCTTCAAGGGAGAACCTTCCTCTGTCCATAACTCTTGGTATAATTTAGAAGCAGATTTGGAACGGAATGGCGCAATAACACCACGGACCAACAAATTGCGTTGTACAGCGGGTATGTCTATCACCCTTGGATCCAACAAAAATTCTTTCAAATAACGGTAAACAGCTCCTCTAGTAGGTTCGTCTGGAGTACCTAAATTTACCAATAAAACACCTTTCTTTCCCATCTTAACTGTATGTACTTAATTATGATTATAATCCACTAATAGTTTTATAACTTTAAAACGCTTGCTTTAAAAATATGTTTACATATTTTGTTTTTGCTCCCCAAAGAACGGAAATTTTAATTAAGAATCCAATATATTTTGGCTCACTTCGACCTTTCCTCCACTCCTTAAAGCAAAATAAAACAATACTGTGGCAATACTCAAGGCAGAAACCGACATTATGACCAAAGACCAACCCAATGCCATCTCGTCTTGAAAGACATAATCGGTCAACAAAGCTACACCTGTCGGTCCAAGTGTTAAGCCTAATAAGTTTTGAGCTAAGATCAATAAAGCAGAAGCAACGCCTCGCATTCTATTGGGCATAATTTCTTGAATCGCTGCCGCTGCAACGCCTACCGTAGCACTGACTAAGATGCCATAAGGAATTAAGGCAATCAAGGTACTAGTGGTTGTCGGCATAAAAGGGTAGATCGCTGTAGCAGGAATAAAAAAGATTGTAGCCCACAAAGACCAACGTATTTTGGCATTAGGAACGCCTTGGGCAGTCCATTTATCCGCAATAAAGCCACTTGAAAGCACGCCTATGGCAGGAAAAAGCAACAAACCTACTCCAGCAATAATACCAACTCGTTCTTCACTCAGTCCATGAATTCGAATCAAGTAGGTTGGTATCCACGAACTGGTTGCATAAACTGCTACATAAAAGAAAGCAAATGCAGCACAAAGCAAAAAGAACGTACGCCCATGCTCTCTTAAGTACGCCCAAACCTCGCTAAATGGCAAGACTTCTCCAGCGTCTACGCCTTGTCGTTCTGGTTCTTTTATTAATAATACCAAACCAGCCATCAGTAAACCGGGCAAACCAACAATCACAAAAATCAACTGCCAAGCATAAATTTCGCCTACTAGCGGTAGGTTTAAATTATCCATTTCTGCTAAAATGCCAATTAAATAGCCTCCACCAACATAAGCCAAGGCAGAACCAATATAAATGCCTAGGGAATAAACAGAAATGGCAGTCGCTAATTTTTCTTTTGGAAAATAATCGCTAATCATAGAATAAGCCGCAGGCGACAATGCTGCCTCTCCTACTCCAACGCCCATTCTTGCTAAAAAAAGTTGTCCATAGTTCTTAGCCAAACCACAAACAGCCGTCATAATACTCCAAAGGGCAATGCCTACCGCAATAATTTTCTTACGACTATACACATCTGCCAGTCTTCCTAATGGAATACCAAGAATGGAGTAAAACAAAGCGAAACTTGCACCAAGCAATAAACTCACTTTAGTATCACTCAAGTCCATGTCTTTTTTCATTACTTCCACCAATAGAATGACGATGTTTCGATCTACAAATGAAAATACGTATGCCAGCATCAACACCAATACCACTATCCAACCTTGTCTTTGATTGTTCATTTTTATACTAATTTAGAATACACTAAAAGTCTGTAGTAATAAAAGTAATTTAAATAGAATAAGATAGCCTTGACCTATGTTAACAAAAAAATTATTACAAATAAAAAGAAGGCTATTAGAATTGATCCAATAGCCTACTCCTTTTTCTCAAAAAACACCTTATTATCGTCCAAAAGAATCATAATAAGCTCCTGCATGCCCTTCATAACGCTTGAGTAAATCTATATTTTTCTTCTCTAAATCTGTTAAGTCACTTCTAACATCAGTGTGTACAGGAATATACCAATCAACTTGATCAAAAACATAACGCATTTTTCTATTCTTAAACGAATAGCCATGACGTGCATAAATCGCATTTCGTATCACTTCTAGGTCGCCTTTATACATATTCTCTATGTCTTCTTTTTTAAGTACGGTATTCGAAGCATTAAAAGCCACTACAGCCCCTGTAAGCATTTCTCCTTCGTTCTCTTCAAATTCATGCTTATTATCATATAAGAACTCCCAAAGAACATCCTCTGGCAAATCTAAATCTTTATTATACGCTATCTTTTTCTTTTCTAATTCAAACGTTCTATTGGTTACTTTTAGTTTTGAATCGTTTGCTGCCCATGTCCCTGAAAGACCATTGCGTGCTGCATTAAAGTTCAACACAAAGACACCATCGTATTTATCATCGCCAGGTTCTTTCACTTCAATTTTAGTCCCAGAAGGATCAAATGTTCCTTCAAAAGGTCGATCATTCCCTGCAACAACTGAATGTCCATAAATTTTTCCATTGTCGATCTTATCAATAGAAATATTTATTTTATTAACCCAAGAACCATCTTTCTTTACCTCTACTCCTTCAAACATTCCAACATAAGCTCCTAGAAAAGCTTGATGCTCTTTTGAGCTAAGAATAGCGGCTCTTTCGTTTGCCTTTTGGAGGCTATCCTCTGTAGATACAGTCGTTGTTGTTGGTGGTTCTTCTACTTTCGTTGTCTGATCTGCGCAGGCAGTAAGCATCAAGAGCGCAAAGAAGTAAGTGATTTGTTTCATTTCTTGAAATATTTATAAATGATGAATTCAATAATTAAAAGATTCAATACCCATCCCAACCAAGCCACGATTCGATACACATCCATGGGTCTAGGTTGCCACAAAAAGACAAGCACATATTTCCAAAGGCGCAAGGTAATTGCAGACATTGTCAAAGCAAAACTTCGCATCATGTACCGCTGATGTTTTTTATAATCTTGTACTTTTAGAGCCGCATAAGCCGTATAGGTGGTCCAAAACCATGCTAGTGCCAACAAACAAAAAGCAAGCTGTGACCAAAATCCACCATTCGCATAATAGCCCATTATTAAACCTGAAGGAGCCGCAAAAAGAAGGATGGTAACAATATAAAGCCCGCCAACATAACGATGTACAAGCGGGTATTTTGTTCTAAAATAAACAGAAAATTGAGTAAATCCTGCTAAAAGTGAAAATATTGCCGCAAAAACATGGGTATAAAAAGCGACTTTATAATGTGGCAACTGTATCTCGTCTTGCTTGATTCTCAAAAAGGCGACATCAAAGTCGATCGGAAGGTACTGCAAAGTGATCTCAAGCATTAAAATACAAAAGAAACCATACATTAGATAGCTTACTGCCTTGAGGAGGTATTGAAAGAAAAGCGTCATCCTAAAATTTTAATTAAAAAAACCGCATTCCTTTTTGTGAAATGCGGTTCTTAGGAATGCGAAAGAAATAAAGTGAACAAGTGTTGCTAAATATTTTTGAGGATGAAAGTTTTAAAAAATGAGTAGTATGAGTGTAACGAACGAGCTTGCTTGCGCTAAGTAGCGCAAAGGCTAGGCACGGGTTACACGTCCGACCACGAAGTAGCAGCGAAGCTATTTTTTTGAAAC
>CALDEP010000408.1 GCA_937942475.1 uncultured Aureispira sp. | reverse complement strand
TGAGTACAATTTTTGATCCTAATTAAGGCGGATTTGAGGAGAATAGCCGTAGCTATTTGACGAAAATCCAACGCAGAGTAGGGCAAAAAGTGATTTCATATTTGATTATTACTTAATTCTAAACAACTTCTTATTTTTAGAGATAATAAGTTCTTATTCAGTATCTCAAAATAACATTTTTCTGTTAATATTTAACTCCTGTAAGTGCTTCTGACAATTCCCAAAGACGCTGCGCTTTTGCTTTATCATGAGATAACTTGTTAGATTTCACAACGACAGGATAACCTCTCATTTCAAAGAAATTAGCAGGTCCATAATAATTCCCTGTTTTTGCCTTGTCATCAACAGCAGCTCTAAGGCTTGGCAAAGTGCCCATTTCTACTGTTTGAGCCATCAAATCGCCCATAAAGGATATAAGTCCAGAATGTCGATCTAGTTCTGTTTTTGTCCAACCAGGATGAGAAGAAAGCACCATTGGAGCATTGGCTTCTCCTTCTAGTTTTCTTGCTAATTCATAGGCAAAATAAAGGTTCGCTAATTTACTATCCGCATAAGCACTCATTGTTTTGTAATCTCTTTTTTGCCAATTAAGATCCTCAAAATCAATATTCCCTTGCTTGTGTGCCACACTTGCTGTTACTACAATTCTAGCGTCTTTTGTCTTTTTCAACAAAGGCATTAAACGTCCCGTTAAGGCAAAATGCCCTAAATGATTGACGCCCATTTGTATCTCAAAACCATCTTTTGTTTTTGAAAAAGGGCAGGCCATTACACCCGCATTATTAATCAATAAATCTAACCGATCATAAGTGCTTGATATCGCCTCTGCAAACGTTTTTATAGAATCTAAACTAACTAAGTCCAGTTTTTGAATGTCAATGTTTGCATTAGGAACCGTTTTTTTGATTTCCTCGACTACTTTTTGAGCCTTTTCTGTATTTCTAACCGCAGCAATTATTGTAGCTCCCTTTGCTGCTAATACCTTTACAGCCTCTTTGCCCAAACCACTGGTTGCGCCTGTAATGAGGACTACTTTTCCTTTTTGACTAGGAATATTACTGTGGTTCCATTTTCCTTTTGACATAATTCTTATAAATTGCTTTTGATTAAATCATTACTCCGTTGAAAACCCGAAGGCTCAGCGTAGCTAAATCGTATTAGTTTGATTATCAGCAGGATGTATTCCTGTCAGTTAAAAGAATAAAAGGCTGATAATCAAACTAATGCAAGATGCTTTTTTATGTTTTTCATAGAAAAACTAAAAAATCAACGGAGTATTATTAAATGATAACACAAATTTACTTCAGTTCTATGGATTCAATTTAATCATTTCGCAGATGCTTGAATACATTTCGCAGAGATTTTGCTTGTTTTGTGTTTTTTAATAAAAAAGGACTGTATTTATCTAAGATAAATACAGTCCCTATAACCAATTTCAAAAGTAGGCTTAATTCCTATGTACAGGACAAAAATTTTATTTAATAATTTAGAGCAAAGATCTATTCAATAAAATATTTAGATCGCTTCGCTTTTAGATATTAGACCGCTTTGCTGATAGATTTTAGACCTCATTGAGTTTCAATAGGGTCTAAAATCTAGTATCTAAAAGCGGTAGCGATCTAAAATCTAACAAAATGTTAGGCCGTTACCCTATTTTATTTTATGAAACACCTTTTGTCCTGTACCTAGGCTTAATTCATAAAAGCCTTCACTTCTTCATACGTTGGAATGTGTTTGTGATGCCATTTCTTGATCACTTTACCATCTTTCAGTAAGACCAAACCTGGATTTGCACGAACAATTGTTTTTAATAATTTGTCATCTGCTGTTTCAAATTTATACGCTCCATTGACATCGTGACGAAACTCGTCAACGGTTTGTTTATCCGTATAATAATAAAGCGCCTTTGTGCTATATCCCTCTTTCTCTCCTGCGGCAGCCACTTCGCTAATTTGCTTAAAGGCAGCTTTATCTGATTTGTCCAAATTTCCACCAACAACCAAGAAATTATACTTAGCGTTGTCTAGAACATCATCAAATTTAAAGTACTGAATTTGAGAATTACAACCTTCATGAATGATTTTTCTTTCTGTTTTTTCTTTATCGACGTTCCAAATGGGTTCTCCAGCAGCATTTTTTTCTTTCCACAAATAAGGATAGTCCATAAGCTCCTTAGAATTAACGATTTGCTGTTTCCCTGTTTCGCTATTATTATAAGTATAAACCGTCTCCGCTACCGCTACATCTGCATCACAAGCTTCCTTAGCTGCTCTCATATCTATGCCTTCTGCAAATGGTCTAAAGTCAACCATTGGTTTGTCGAAATAAAAGTTTTGGAAGCAGAACCAAGTAGCGACACCAATCAAGATGCTTACCACAATTGTTCTTAAATTTAGTGGTCCTATTTTTTTATTTATTGGTAATAATTCTTTTAGTTTTCCTACATTAAAGACCAAGAATAAAGATAAAATGGTATAAATAATATCTTTTATAAAGGTTTCAATGGGTTTCAATTTCAAGAAATCGCCAAAACAACCACAATCTGTAATACGAATATTTCCATCGCTAAAGTTTTCCCACCTTGCAAAATGTAGGATATTCACTTGCTCTGATTTAGACGTATAGCCCGTTAGGTAATTAAAGCCTGTTAGGAAGGTAAAAAACAACATCATACTTAGATTGATCCAAGTGGTTTTGCGTTGTCCCAAACCTAAAATCAAACAAGTTCCTAAAACCAATTCTAAGACCAACATAAAGAGTGAAAAAGGCAGTGCATTTTCATGCATCACATCCATATAAGGTAGTCCTTGTGCGGCAAATTCGGTGAAATAATCTTGCATTTTATAAGCTGTTCCTAGTGGATCAACTCCTTTTACCAAGCCAGAAAAAATCAATAAAGAACCTACAAAATACTGTACAAACCATTGTAAGGGATGAATTACAGCATGTTCTTTGAGTTTGGAATGCCCAACACCTATGGTTGCCGTTAGGGCAATTGCCGCAATACCAATGTAGAGAAATAGAGTATAAACTGTCATGTCTTTTATGTTTTTGTGTATGTTTCTGTGTTAATTGGATGCTTTTCTACTCGCCCTCTTCAGCTATTTTAATCAGCGCAAAGACGGCATAGTTTATTATATCTTGATAATTGGCATCTAAGCCTTCGGAGACTAAAGTAGCGCCTTGATTATCTTCAATTTGCTTGACTCTAAAAATTTTCATTAAAATTAAATCCGTCAAAGAACTTCTACGCATGTCTCTCCAAGCTTCGCCATAATCATGGTTCTTATCTTTCATTAATGCAAAAGTCGCATCGTGGTAGTTATCATACAAAGCCATCACTTCTGCTTCTGGCAATTCTAAAGAGGCATCTTTTGGTAATTCTAACTGAATCAATGCCATAATACAATAATTAACCAAACCAATGTATTCGCTTTTGACTCCTTCGTCTACTTTCATAGAGCCATTTATTTCAATTCCACGAATCCGTTTTGCTTTAATAAACAATTGATCGGTCAAAGAAGAAGGGCGTAAAATACGCCATGCGGTTCCGTAATCCTTATTTTTATTGAGGAAAAGCGTACGGCAAGTCTTCGTTTCTTTTAGGTATTGTTCAAAGGTATGATTGGACACTTTTTATTAATTTAGTGGTTAACAAGTAAGGTTCTTTGTCAAATTCTGTGCATATTTTAAAACATAGGTTGCTTTTTAAGCATAGAACCTGTATATAAGTTTTAAGTAGAAAGTCGTAGGTTTTATTCTAAAAAGAACGGCTTTCTACTTAAAATTTACGACTCATCTAGTTAGGGAAAAGCTCTTATTAAAATATTATCACATGATTTGTCAATGAACGATAAAACAAAGATACAATTTATAACTAAAGAATTAGTTAACAAAACTATAAAATATTATTTACATGCTCCTCAATACCTCTTAATTGGTTTCTACATTGCTCTACCAAGGCATTTGCTTGCTCTACATTCCCTAACAAAGCGCCCAAGTTATCTCCTTGATTTTCAATACTTTTCAATACCCCCTGCAACTCTTCTAATGTTTCTTCATATGAATTAGAAACAGCCTTTTTTTTAGTTTTATCAATATTTTCGTCATTCTCAAACATAGAATAAATGTTTTTTTGCTATCTTACAGATTAATATTTCACCCCAGAAAGAGTTAAAAATGTACATTGCTCACTAGATACAGTATGCAACATATTTGGTTCTCTATTTCTAATATTCCTATTTAGAACTTTTTATAGTAAGTTCTAAGAGATCTAAATGTACTAAAAAATGAGAATATGAAGTACCTTTTTGTCCTTCTCTTTTTTGTGTTATTGATGTCAGCTACCTCTGCTCAAAACTGGAAAGAACTGAATCAAGCACCAATCGGATTAAAATACAACATTCCTCAAGGTTGGTTTGTTAGCGGCTACATATATGGAAAATCTTGCAATTGTAATAGTGCAACCATCAATTTGTCTAAAGATCAGACAATTAATATGGCTATCTTTACAGATACCATCGACCTTGATAGCTTAAAAAGGCAAAAAGTGTGGGACTATAGTTTCGCTCCATTTACCCTTGATACAGAAGAGTTACAAACCGATTACTTTACCTTTGAACGAGCGATGTCAACATGGGTTGAGGATAAAAAAGCCACTGTTCTTCGTTTCTCGATGTCTTATAAGGAATCCCAATACCTAATTTATTTTTGGGGAGATCTTAAAGACATCACGAAAAATGCCAAGGTCATTGAACTCATTCTCAAATCAATTCAAGGAATTTAAAACGACTACTCATTATGGCTAAGAAAAAGAAAAAACTAACCTTTTATTCTACCGATCCTGATACCGAATGGTTTGATGAGGACGATGAGAACATTGAAACACTTCCTGTTCAACAACAAAAGTTGCGTGTCATGCGAGATCGCAAACAACGCAAGGGCAAAGAAGTCACTTTAGTAACCGCTTTTGTGGGGACAGAGGAAGATTTGAAAGAATTGGGAAAAACCTTAAAATCTAAATGTGGCGTTGGTGGAAGTACCAAAGATAATGAGATTATTTTACAAGGAAATTGGGTAGAAAAAGTAGTCGAGTTGCTCAAAAGCATGGGCTACTCACAGACAAAACGTGTTGGAGGATAAGAGTAATAGTCATTACTTCGTCGCTATTTCATGCAGTATTTTTAAATCTACAGCTCTCCGAACTAGTAAGTTCGGGCGATTCTTTAGGAGTAGTTCATCTTGGTTTTCTTTATCAAAGAAAACAACTTCTACTTTATAATAACTGGGAGACAAATCATATTTATTTTTACGCAAACAATTAAACTGTTTATCTTCATAGATTTTTGAGTAACCAACAAACTCAGCAGCCGACTCCTTTACATAAACTACCTTTTTGTTTATTAAAATCAATTCATCTGTTCTTATTTTTTTATTTAATACCTCTTTATTTATTACTTCATTAAGTTTTAAATCTATTGGATTTTTTGTCTTGTAATACAAGACTTCTAAAGTATCCCTTGATCGTTGTTTTATTTGTTTGATGGAAGTGTAAATTGGTTCATTAGGCAAGGAGGTCATAAATTCATAACTATAGATCCAATATCCATGCTTCTCTACTTCTCCCAGTGGAACATTATACAGAATAACACTATCTCCTTCCGAAACCATCCAAGACTCTAAAGCTTTAGTTTTGTACTCTTTGTGTGCAACAAATGTTCCTTGCATTAAGTGATGTAAGCGTTTAATATTCTTACCTAAATTTTGATAATAACCAGCCTCAAACACCGTTGGCTTTTCTTCGATATTTTTAGGCAAAGAACCACAGCTCGCTAATAGAAAAAAGGATAATATTATTAATATAATTTTCATAATGGAATGATCTTAATAAGGAATATTTTTTTCACAAAGTAAAATATATTCTTTACCTAGCAGTCAAAAAATTGTTAAGTAATAATTTTTTTTCTAGAAGTTTATTTTTTTTGTGCAAACCATTTATCACATTGAAATGTTTATTAGTTATTACCACTTAACTAAAAGTACAAAACACGCTATAAAATGGCCTCTCTATATAAATTAATTTATACCAGCAGTCGTAGACCAAACTGTGACGCTACTGAAATTGAAAATATTTTAGCCTCTTGCAGAAAAAACAATCCCTCTAAAGATGTGACCGGCGTTCTCTTGCATTCTGACCATAGATTTATACAATATCTAGAGGGAGATAAAGATGAAATTATGCGTTTATTTGAATATATCAAAAAAGATGAGCGACATGGAGGTGTCAACCTAAGATACTACACTCCTATTGAAGAACGTATTTTTCCTAGTTGGCAAATGGGCTATAAAGATGTTAACCTAAAGAGTGCTGTCTTTCAAACCTCTATTACTAAAGAGGATCAAGCCACCTTCCAAAAATTAATTGAAGACGAAGATCAAAGTGAAGTGGAAGGTATGCGTATTTTAAAGCTCTTTTTTGAAATGGCTTAAACGATTTCAAATAGAAATCTAAGTAGATGGACAAAATTAGTAGCTTAAAAATTGGAGTATATTTTTTTTGCTAACGACTTGCAAAACGTAGCTTTAGCGGGCTAAAGCGAGGCTTTTCAAGGAAGATAGCGGACAAAAGATGCCCAATTTAATGTTAATTACTTTTGTCCATCTACTTACTTTTCCCCAACCGTCTTTCCATTAGGCAATATATGGGTCACTTTAAACAAGACAAAATCGTTCAAAGAATTTTCTGTACGTGTCGTTGGATGCTGCTTGCCGTCTGTCAACTCAATGACTTGTTGAGTAACGTAATTTTTCAATTCTGATACATGTACCAAACCATCCTTATTTCGGTCGGCTTCGCCAGAAGTTAAACCCTCTAAAATAGCGTAAGTAAAGACTCCATTGTTCCAATCTTCTGATTCCAAAGCAAACTCATAGCCTCCTGCGGCTGAAATAACAGTTGCGCCCGTTCCTTTTGAAACATCGCCAAACAAGGTTTTCATATAATTGAAAGAATTTTTCAAGCCAGCTTTAGGACGAATCAAGGTTGCGCCTGACTTTTGGTTGACTTTCACATTATTATTTGTCACTGCTATAGACGAACGAGTCACCGCTTCGTCCTTATCCACCTCTCCAGAATGACAAGCATCAATCATAATCAAACGGTTTCGACAATCCATACCATCTAGCATGGTATTCACAGCATCATAAGGCAAACCTTTGGCTTGAGGATTATCAAAATCAACATCGTGCATCGCCAAGTAATAATCCAATTCATCGTCTAACAAACCATGAGAAGAAATGTATATAATGACTTGATCGTCAATTCCTGCTCTATCCAAAAACTTAGATGCTTTGAAAACATTTTCTTTGGTGGCTTCCTTGTCAAATAACTTTTGCGTGTGAACGGTTCCAAAATAATCAGAGGATTGAAATTTTTTAATTAAATCCTTCGCATCTTTGGTGGCAAATTTTAAATTTCGCTCTTCATTCTCAAACTCAGAAACACCAATGGTAAAAATGTACAAATCTGGCTTTGATTCCGTCGGTGGATTATAGGTCACTTGAAACGTTTCTCGCAAGCTTTCTAGTCCTTCTTCGTTAAAAACTGATACTTTAATCAGGTTTTTTCCTGCACTTAAATTAAGGGCAACATCTTCATCTATTTTATTGGTGTACCGTTTTTTTAGTGAAATACCTTTCAATTCAGGCGATGGGACATCGTTTACATAAATAGAAATTCGATCTAATTTATAGGTTTCATCCCAAGCTTTGATTCTTAACTTTAGTTGTTTGTCGTCTGTCGTAACAGGCAAGGATATTTTATTGCTTAGTTCTATGTTTGGTAATGCTAATTCTCCCTCTAAATTATCGGGCGAAAAACCCAATTTACTCAAGCGTTTTTCCCAAGCCTTTGTGTATAGTTTGACCGAATATTTGGAAACCCCTAAACTAGTCAAAACCTTATCTGGGCGATTGAATCGAACGTCAAATTGGTCAAATGAATACAAGTTATTATTAAATCGAAAACTAATTCCTTCATTATTACCTTTAGAAGATTTATAATAATTATCAGGCGATAAAATAATATAATCCAACTCATCCATAGCGATGAGAGAACTCACGACCTCACAACTTTCCAAGTCCCATACTTTGATAAATCCATCCTCAGCCGTCGAATAAACCCGCTTTCCTTTTTCATCAAACCAAACAAACTTAATCGCACCGTGATGCCCAGGCATTGAACAGGTTCTTTTCTTCGTTTCCCAATCCCAAACCACAACATTAAATTGCACTTCACTAAAATAACCACCTTGTCCTGTTACCAAGGATGTTCCATCAGAACTAAAGTCCGCAGAAAACAAAACACCTTCCTTTCCTGTATTAAAAAAACCAGAACGTTCGCCTGTTGTATAATCCCATTCAAACCAAGTCATTTCCGCTTTTAATTTCTTGGCAGTTACATCATATTTTGGTTCCGTTTTACTAATTAGAATTTTAGTAGAATTAGGCACAAAATCTAATAGAAATTCATAGGAAATTTGCGATGGAATTTGATGCAATCGCTTTCCTGTCCTCACGTCCCAAGAAACAATTTCAGAGCCGTTGGTTTGTGCAATAATGTAATTGCCGTCAGGGCTTAATCTAACTCCTTTGAACATGGGGCTTTCTTTAGAATCATAATATATAATATCTCCAAAAGGCTTCTTTTTAGCCACATCCCACACTCTAAAAAAATATTTATTGTTTAGATAATTTTTGGGATCCGCCAAAAGTTCTTGCGTCAACATTCGAGCGCCATCTTCGTTAAACGAAATTTCCGTTAAGGCTTCTACTTCAGTACTTTGAAAAATTGGCTGGATCGTTTTGGCATCAAAAACAGTTAAAACAGGTTTTCCTTCATCTTCAACCACCCAAGCTCCAAAAACAGAGCCATCGGCACTGGCACTCGCCATTCCCGACGTTCTAATGTATTGCTCTAAATTTCCTTCTTTCATATTCCACACCCGAATTCCAGGAAAGGTATTCAAAACTGAATTAATCAAATACTTAGAATTAGAACTTACAGACAAATGGGTAGACATTTTGAAATAGCCTTTTAACAACCCCAATTCCTTATTATGCTTAAAATCAAATAAAAACCCACCCATAAAATTTGTTGATTGCAAGCCATATCCTTTACTTTCTGAAAGCATTCCAGCAAGCCCAACCATCGTATTATCAGGACTAATTGCCAAATCAAAAATGACTGCAATTCGATAAACCCCGCCTTTTAGATTCGTCAAATCTTGGGTAGATTCGTTCATCACCCGTTTTAATTTCCCTTTTTGGAGGTTATAATCTGAAATAGCGCCTGAGCGATTTACCACCAATAGATTTCGATTGTTAGGCGTAAACACCATTTCAATCATATCTTGATCGGTGTATTCAAATTCACATACTATTTTTTGAGTGGCGATATTCCAAACGGTAATTATCTTATTAACAATAGAAAAAGCAGCCGTCAACTTTCCATTAGAGCTAACTGCTACACTCGTCAACGCTTTATCATGCGTTGCAACGAGCGATCCATCTATTTTTTTTGTTTTATAATTATAAATAGACAAGGTATTAATCTTTGCTTGATCTTTTGTAATCAAGTGTTCTCCATCGTCTGTTAGTCGAATTTCTGTATCTGGAATAGTGCCATGTTTTGCAATTTCGGCACCCGTTAAAATATCTAATTCGGTCACTTCGTCTCCTTTCATTACCAAAACACGCGTTGTATTAGGAATATAGGTAAATGATCGGGCGTACATCTCTGTTTTATGTCGAGCTATAATTTTCCCTGTAGCATGTTCCCAAGTGATTAGCGTTCCTTTTCCATCAATACTTAAAATATAGCGATTGTCCGAAGTATATTCTACCTGCCAAATATTACCTGTATGTCCATATAAAACTCTAAATTCTTGACATAAACTTCGATCCCAAATCCGAACGGTTTTATCCATTCCAGCCGTTAATACAAAACGATTGTTGGGACTAAAATTAATCGCATAGACATTTGCAATATGCCCACTAGTCACTACTATTTCTGGTTTTTCTTGTGCTTTTAGTAAGCTTGTTAATAACAAACAAGATAAGCAAATCAGTATATACGATTTCATAAACATCCGTTAGTTTAAGTGTAATTAGAGGTATTCCTTGATGGTCAGGCAAAATATTAAAATAATTCTAAACTTATTCTTGGGTAGCTTAGATCCACTCTTTGGCAGCAGCAGTAGACAATGACCCTAAAAAGATGGGCAGCCACAAGATTGGATACCCTAATTTAACCGCATCTATAAAAGCAGTCTGGGTACTCCACAAAGGTAATTGTTCGATGCAAATCAGGCTGGCAGGAACAACCGAAATAATCGCAATCATGATGGTTAAGATGTGCATCCCATCGGTACTCTTGTGAAAATGACGCATGGGAATGAAATAGATCGCAGACAATAAAATAACGGTTCCTAATAATTTCCAAATAGATAAGGTAATAATCCTATTGTCTCCTGCAATCAAACCTCTGGTATATAGAGTATAGAAAATTTGTTTTGCCAAAAAATAAGTTCCCACACTTGCCCCATAAAGCAAGACCAAATAAAACAAGGTCCATCCTATCGGCATTTTCAACTCAACTCGCAGCGGCAACAAAAAAGCAACCACAATCAAAAAGGAAATGATATAAATACTCGTTAAAGGTTCTCGCAACCAAGCAAAGCCCCTTGCCCCAACCACTTGATGTAACTCATAAGACCACATCAACCAACTAATTACACCAATTAAAATTGGGGTAATCAATAAGAAAATATCTTTTAATGTTAATTTTGGGTACTCCATTTTGAGCTAAATTGTAGGGCTAGGACTAGTTTAAGGTACTCTTTTATTAGGTTTTAAAAAAATCTATCAAGGATTAAACAGAAATCTAAGGCTTTTCTTAATTTTTAGTGGTAATTTTGGAATTTATTTTCAACAAATCAGTTATTACTGTATTAACTGATGTTGAATCTAGAATTAAAAATCTCCGATACAGAAAGATAAGAACAACCATTGTGTAACGAATGGTTTAGTAACACGGTTTGAATCTTGAAGGTATAACGTCGGTAAGCCATTTAATGTTTTTTTCATTTATAATGAAAAGAAAGTAAATAATCAGTTGTTAAAAAGTAAAATCAATTAATAGTTTGGAACAAACAAAAAAACAGCGCCAAGTTGGTAGTTTAATGCAGCACGAGTTTAGTACTATTTTACAAACAGAAGGCGCTTTCATTTATGGTGTTGAACCATTGGTAACAGTAACGAATGTAAAAATGAGTTCAGATTTGGGCATCGCCTACATCTATGTAAGTGTTTATAATGTGCCTTACAAGCAAGAGGTTGTTAAAGAATTATGGGAAAACTTAGCCTATTTGCGTGGGCAAGTCGGCAAGCGTATCCGCAAACAAGTGCGTCGTATTCCTGTCCTTAAATTCTATATTGACGACACCTTGGATGAGGTAGAACATTTGGATAATCTATTTTCCAGAATTCATTCTGAAAATAATACTCAAAATCGTTCGATGAAAGAAGCAATGGATGCAAAGAAAGCATTAGAGAAACATAGCAAAGACGAAGAAGAGTAACCTTTTTATAAAAAAGGGATATAGAAAAGAAAAACGACCGTTCAATTCTTTGATCAGCGTTCCATTTGAAGATTTGAAAATTTTAAAATTAACAAGCAATATTTTTCATTTTCAAATCTTCAAATTCTTTCATCTTCAAATTAATTATTCTGCTACAATGTTGAACAAATACTAGTACAACACTATGAATCTACCCTTCAAATTTGCAAGACGTTATATCTTTTCCAAAAAGTCAACCAATGCCATCAATATCATTTCAGGTATTGCTGTCTTCGGAATTGCAGTTGGAAGTATGGCGCTCATTATCATTATGTCTGTATTTAATGGTTTTGAAGGCTTGCTAGGGAACTTGATTGGTAATTTCAAACCAGATGTAAGGATTACTGCTGTCGAAGGCAAAGTCTTTGTTTCTGATAGTGATATGATTCAACAAATTCGGCTCTTAGATGGCGTGTATAGTATTTCTCAATCCTTAGAAGAAATTGCTTTATTTGAGTATGAAGGGGTTCAAAACATTGCCAATATCAAAGGAGTAGACGCCAATTATACACAGGTAACTGCTATTGATACCTGCCTAAATGATTCGCAAGAATACCTCGTCTACGACTCCATCAAAAATGTAAATTATACGGTTGTTGGAGCCAATTTAGCTTATGCACTCAATATTAGTATTGGAAAAGCCTTCAATCGTCCATTAACGATTTATATGCCCAAACGGATGGGAAAAATGTCTACCAATCCGACCAAAAAACCGTTTAAGAAACGGACACTCTACCCTTCTGCTATTTATGAAGTGCAACAGTCTGAATACGACAATTATGCCATTAGCAACCTAGCTTTTGTACAGGAAATCACTTCTTATAAGAATGGCGAAATTTCTGCTTTGGAAATAAAACTTGACCCTAAATTTAACGAATCTACTACCTTGCAACGCATTCGAGAGATTGCAGGCGATGCCTATGTGGTTCAAAATCGTTATCAACAAGATGAAGCCTTGTACAACATCACTCAATTAGAGAAAGTGGTTGCCTATTTTATCTTTGCCTTCACCTTAGTTCTTGTCGCCTTTAATATGGTAGGCGCCTTGTGGATGCTGGTTTTAGACAAAAAGAAAGATATTTCTACACTCAAATCTATGGGCGCTACGAGTCGATTGATTCGCCAAATTTTCCTCCTAGAAGGCTTCTTACTTTCCTTTATTGGACTGGTATTAGGCTGTTTTTTAGCCATTACGCTTTGTTTCTTACAACAACAATATGGCTTTGTAAAATTAAGTGGTTCTGGGGATTTTATCATTAATTCATATCCCGTTGAAATGCGTCTAGGAGATTTTATAGTCGTTATTTTAACCGTTTTAGGTATTGGGACGAGTGCTGCTTGGATTCCTGCACAAAAGGCGAGTACCATTCAGAGCATTCAACGAAAAGAATAATAAATCGCTCGTAGATTTT
>CALDEP010000407.1 GCA_937942475.1 uncultured Aureispira sp. | reverse complement strand
GTATACTCAATCGAATGTTCCAACTGGTCTCGATAGTTCTCAATAGTTGTTTTTACATCATACAGTTCTTGATTGGTATAACGATTCACATAGAAGTTTTCAACCGTTTCAACCAATTCGTTAGGATTGGGATAGTCTTTGTTGGCTTCTAATACTTTTGTGACAGCAGCTTTAATTCTAGCAGACATCTTTGCTTTTCCTAAAAGCGTTCTCCAGTCGTCGTCTTCTAAAATTTTATCCGTAGATAATTGAATATCTAATATACCAACTAAGGTTTTTCGAAGCGCTTTATATTCGTTGAATTGCTTCAAAAGCCTTGTATTTATTTTTTTCTTTTGAAGGATCTCTTTTTGAAAATTGATAATGAGATCATCTAGCGCCTCTATTTCTGCTATAAATGCGTGTTCTTTGAGCATGATAAAATGTTTTAGGGTAAAAAAGCAATACGAAGTGCAAATGTACGATAATCCTATTATAAATACAAGTATTATTTTAAGGCTACAAACTAGTCTATTTTGATCGAACTAAAATTGTACGCCTCCTTCCTCAGCACTTTTATTTTTATAAATTATGGAATACGCCCGTAATTCCTTATATATGTAATTGAATTTATTAACAAATTATTAAGACTTTTAAAGTACCTTGTTTAGAATTCAACGCTAAACCGTCCTTGACTTGCTAATTTCGTTAATAAACCAAGGACAAATCTCCTAGAAAATAATTTGCACGTAACAGTACACGCATAAAAATTTTCGTCTCTAAATAATACATTATTAACTAACATACTATCTTTTAGAAGTGGCTATTTCTATTATAAACGACCTTGAAGAGCTGTTTCTGAAATTCTAAAAACAAAAAGTATGAGACAGAGCTTACGCTATTTACTATGCCTAATGGTGGGTATAGGCTTCGGGTTGCCTAGCGCAAATGCACAATTGGTGAACTACGAAGATACTTGGCAGGAATTCTTAAAGAATCCTAAAACTTCTGCCATTAGTAAACTGACAGAACCGAGCAAAGAACAGGTGGCTAATTACCTAAAATATTGCTTGATGTATGCCAATTCTTACTTCTGTGCCGATGATTTGACACAGTCAGAAAAGATGTTGCGAGAAGTCGCTGCTATTAGTGCCGAATCACATGGCAAAATTCCTGGTTTTGTTGAGAAATACGAAGACTTAAAAACCAAAGTAGCTGCCTACAAGGTTTGTGGTAAAGCTTGGATTCGATTTGTCAATGGAGAAAGTATCGACCTTGCTGAATTGGAAAAAAGCGAAATGCAAGAAGCCAAAAAGGTCTGTGAAAAAGGAACGCTTTGTAAGTATTTCTACATGATGTCTATGCATTATTACTGTGAAGGGGATTTGGAAAAATCTAGAGCGCAGTTCGAAAATCGGGTTCAAAAATTAGTAGACAAAACATCTTTTGAGCCTAAGGATGTGAATGGAATGGATGAGCGGGTTAAGATGATGAAAAAACTTTGGGCTGGGATTGATAAATTAAATCCTGCTTGGGCTAAATTGGTGGAGACGGACAAATCTCCTGGTTTTGCTACAGAATTGCCTTTGATTGATTGCTATTCTATTCCTAATATGAAGGAATACATCTTGAAGGCAAGCGCTGATTTGTGTGGTGTTGGGGATAAAATGTTGAAAAAAATTAAGGCGCTCCAAAAAACCAATACACACGCTATTCCGTCTGATGTCTTGGATAAAATTGAGTGGCTAGAAAAAGCTGTTGCTGAAAACAATTCAGGTTTAGCGACTTTGAACAAAGCTTGGACAAAATTCTTACCAGAAAGCAAGCCGAGTGGTGTAGCGTATGGGCATGAGTTTGTTTGTGATAGAGCGGCTGAAGTGAAGGCTTATATCATGGATGGTTTTGCGGATCCTTGTGGGGGTGGCAAAGCGGCTTTGGATAAGATTGAGGCAATCAAAAAGGAGCACAATCCTTCTTTGGATAGCGAAACGATGAACAAACTCAAGCAATTAAAAGCTAGAGTAAACAAGGAAGCGGCTAACTTAGCGAAGCTAAATGAGGCTTGGGAAGATTTTGTTCCTGATGATAAAATCAAAGGAAAAATAGACTTTGTCTTTGAATATTGTGACAAAGAAGCCCAAGTGAAGGCTTATGTGATGGATGGAACGATTAACTTCTGTGAAAAGGGAAAAAGTCGTTTGGAAGATATCACTAAGTTGCGAGATAGTGATAGTCCCGAATTGGCGGATGCGGTTATCAAAAAAGTGGATGCCTTGCAAGCGAAACAAGACGAATCAGATCAAGATTTAGCTGATTTGAATACCGCTTGGAAATTGTACACTAGCACAGATAAAACAATGGAATGGCAAGAAGGCTTTCCACAAAAAGACACCACAGATATTGAAAGTAATATTCGTTTGGTGAAGTTCTATTGTGATAAAATTGCACAAACTAAATCTTGGGTGATCAAAGGTCAATTGGATCCTTGTGAAAAAGGAGACGCTTATTTGGCTAAGATTAACAAACTAAAAAAAGAAGCCAGTTTAACCTACGATAAAGAATTGGCTTGTCAAGTAAGCCGCTTAAAATCTAAGGTCTATCAATGTAAATATTGGGCTTTGGTTCTAAAAGCTTGGAAAGTTACTTACGAAGAATGTGAGCGTTTTGGTCCTGCTTCTTCTAAGATCATGTATGCTGATTTGAACTCGGATGAATTGCCTTGTGAAACGACCGTTGAATTTAAACATCTGGGTAAAATTGGTATTCAGTACACGATTACAACCTTCCTTTGTGAAAAGATCAACTTGGCAAAAATGGGAGATCCTGAATATTACAAAAAAATTGCTACTTGGGTAGATACAGAAGTTCTAAGTAAATATTGTGAAGCGAATATGCGTTGTAAAGAGGATTTTTATATTTATCTAGAAGGGCATACAGATGGAAATCGCTTTTCTGGTGCTAAATATGAAAAATCATTGGACATTCCTGAAGGAACGCCTTATACGCACTTTGTGGGTAATAATAGTGGTGCTGTAGATACGACCATGGAAAAAACTCGTAACATCAAAACAGAACTAAAATCAAATATGGAGTTGGGTATCGCTCGTGCTTGGACGGTAAAACAACAGTTGGATTTTATGAAAGTGCCGATTAAAGTAGGTGCTTATGAGCATCCTTCTGGTGAGAAAGGGGGCGAATTTCGTCGTATCGAAATTGAGCTGAACATTACTAATTTGATGTTGGATTTTTACGAAAAAACATTGAAAGAGTTGATTAAAGAATCTGGTATTGGCAATCGCCCTAAACTGGGCTGTTAATTTTGACCATTCCTTAGAACTGGTTTTCAACTTTAATTTGCTGCTTTTTTTGAGAAAAGAAAGCGCATTTTACACAATAATACTAAGAACGTTCATGTTAACTTTATGTTGATGTGGACGTTCTACTTTTTGATAATTCCGCATTATTTTTGCGTATAAATTATTTTTTGGGTTGGTTCTTGTATAATAATTTACGTTGCGAAGTTCTCATGATGGATCTAATAGTAAAACCCCAAGTATGCTTCTAACAACTTTGTTCTAATGTTAAATTTTTAATCTTGAATGCTGTTATAGCGAATGACATTTAGCATTCAACATTAAAATAGCACTTTAATGACTAACAAAAGGTTTTAATAAGCACATCAAAAGCCTCTTGCGTAACATCAATTATAAATCATAAACACACAGATTATTATAATTATGAATTTGAATAAATATTTTTCAGCACTTCTCTGCTTCTGCCTTGTTGCCTTAGTACCAAATCTACTATCTGCGCAACAATTGGTGAACATGGAAGAAACTTGGCAAGAGTTTTTGAGCAATGATAAAACCGCCAATATTTCAAAACTTAAAAAACCTGATAAATCGCAGCCTGCGAATTACATCAAGTATTCTTTGATTTATGCCAACACGTATTTTTGTGGTGATAACATCGAAAGTGCGGATGAAATGTTGCATGAAATTGAGGCGATTGGCAAAGAAGTTTGGGACCGTGTCCCTGGCTTTGAAGAGCGTTATTTGGGTTTGAAAAAAAACATGGAAGCGTATCGATCTTTGGAACCTGTTTGGGAAAAGTTTTTGAAGAACAAAACCAGCATTTCTAAAGAAGATGTAGAAGCATTTCCTGAAGCGAAGAAAATTTGTGAACGTGGTACTTTGTGTAAATACTTTTACATGATTTCACACGATTACTTTTGTCAAAAAGATCTTGAAAAAGCAAGAGAGGTTTTTGATACTCGTATTCGCCGATTGGTTGCCACAACTTTTAATCCAAATGATATAGAAGGTTTGGGCGAAGAAGTAGAGCGCATGACAAAGTTTTGGGATGCCATGGACGAAATGACGCCTGCATGGGAAGCCTATATGGAGACGAATATTTCTCCTGGTATGCAAGCAGAAATGCCTGTTATTGATTGTTATGTCATTCCAAATATGAAAGCTTGTATCCTTAAAGCAACTTATGATATTTGTGGCGTTGGCGAAAAAATGTTGAACCAACTAAAAGATTTACAAAGAAAAAGTACCTACCCGATTCCTTCTGATATTATTGACAAAATGGCTTTTATAGAAGAAGAGGTGCGTATTATCAAAAAAGATTTGGCGATTGTCAATACTTATTGGAAGAAATTTACACAAACAGGCACCTTGCCTAGCGATGTTGCTTACAAATATGAGTTTGCCTGTGATCGTGAAGCGGAAGTTAAGGCTTATTTGATGGACGGTTTTATGGATCCTTGTATGAAAGGGGAAGAAGCTTTGGAAAATATTTCTACTGTCCGCAAAAAACACAAACCTGCTTTGGCTTCTGTTACCATGGAAAAGTTCAAGGAATTAAAGGCTTTGGTGACGCTTAGTAGTGGTGATATTAATGTATTGAATGAAGCTTGGGCAGATTTTTTGCCAGACGATGCTTTGTCTACAAATTATGATTTGTCTTTTGACTATTGTGATAAATTAGCAGAAATCAAATCCTTCATCATTGATGGGACAATTCATGTTTGTGAAAAAGGATCACAGCGTTTGGATGATATTGAGAATGTCTTGGATGAGAATGAGGTGATGATTGATGCTGAAACGCAGGCTAAATTAGATGCCTTGGAAGTCAAATCTAGCAAATTAAATGCGAAACATGACGTGTTAAATAAGGCTTGGGAATATTTACTAGCCAATGATGACGTGAGCGACGATTATGAATATGATTATGAGTTTCCTTGTAATCGGGAGATGGATGTTAAAGCCTATCTTTTGGATGGCTATACCAATCCTTGTTTGAGTGGTAAATATGGCTTGACGGAGGTGGATAAGGTCATGTCTAAACACAATCCTAAATTGAGTGCAGAAACCTTGTCGCAAATTAAAAAACTAAAAAGTAGACTTTCTAACGAAGGTGGAAACGTGGCGACTCTGACCAAAGCTTGGGAAGATTTTGTTCCTGATAATAAGCTTTCTGGAGAGATCAATTTTATCTTTAGTTATTGTGATAAAATTGCAGAATGTCGTGCCTATATTATGGATGGAACGATTAATTTCTGTGAGCGTGGCGAAAAACGTCTAAGGGACATCACGCAACTAAGAGAGGATTATTTATTGACCTTGGATCAGGTTATGGAAGATAAATTAGAGATTTTGTACAAGATGGTTGAAGAAGGCAGACCTGGTTTGGAGGGTTTGAATAAAGCTTGGAATACTTGTATTAGTACCGATGAGTTCTCAAAAGTAAATCCAAGTACGATCCAATTGGCGAAGGTTTATTGTGATAACATTTCACAAACTAAAGCTTGGGTCATGCAAGGTCTAATGAAACCTTGTAAGGAAGGGCAAATTTACTTGTCTAAAATTGATTATTTAAAACAAAAAAAGAATGTTGCCTACGGAGATGAATTGGATTATCAAGTCGAATTATTACGGGTCAATGTAGGAAAGTGTAATTAAGGAACAGTAAAAACACCTTACAACACTTGAAAATTATAGGCTAAAAAAATACAGAACGTCTACACAAATTTGGCTTGTGCTAGGCGTTCTTCACTTTTAAACAAAAAATCACTAATTTTAAGGACTAAATTTAGGGCAATTATTCAAACGCTCTATTCGTACTTAGAATATTAGCTTACGTTTATAGTTCCTTGTTAGGTTATAGGTTTTAAGTAGAAAGTCGTAAGTTTTCTTCATTATAGCAAAAGAATCTTACGACTTTCTACTTAAAACTTACGACTCATATTCTCTAGCAGAAGCCATTATTAAAATGTAAGGACACCACTTATCTAAGTAAAATCATCATCAAACAACATAAAATTATGAATTCAAATCAACCACTTTTTTTTACCTTTCTTTTAGGTATAAGCTTGTTGCTGCCCAATTTGACACAGGCACAACTGGTGAACATGGAAGAAACTTGGCAAGAGTTTTTAGGCAATCAAAAGACATCTAATGTCTCTAAATTGGTGAAGCCTGAAAAATCACAACCTGCCAACTACATCAAATATTCGTTGATGTATGCGAACTCTTATTTCTGTGCCGACAATATTGTTAGTGCTGATAAAATGATGCGAGAAATCGAATCTATTGGAACAGCTGTACAAGATAGAATCCCTGGATTTAAAGAGCGTCATGAATTAATGCAAGTCAAAATCAAAGCCTATAAGGACTTAGTTCCGATTTGGCAGCGTTTCTTGGCGGACAAAAGTAGCGTTACTCGTAGAGATATCGCAGCTGTTCCAGAAGCAAAGAAAGTTTGTGAAAAAGGAACCTTGTGTAAGTTCTTTTACATGACTTCTCATGCTTATTATTGCGAAGCCAATTTAGAAGAGGCTAGAAACCAGTTTGAAAATCGTGTTTTGAAATTGGCAAAAACTAGTTTTGATCCTAAAAATGTAGAAGGATTGAGCGAAGAGATTGAAATGATGAAATTAGTTTGGGCGGGTATTGATGAATTAGATCCTGTTTGGTCAAAATTCATTCAAACAGATATATCGCCAGGTTTTGAAACCGAAATTCCTGTTATTGGATGTTATACTGTTCCGAATATCAAGGTTTGTATTTTGAGAGCCGCAGCAGATTTTTGTAATACCGGTGCTGAAATGTTGGCTAAAATTAAAGAATTGCAAGCCAGTATGTCGCACGATGTGCCTGGTGATGTAGCCGATAAGATCGCTTGGTTAGAAGCAGAAGTCAATAAAAGTGATAAAGGTTTGGCAAATCTAAATGCTGTTTGGGCGAAATTTGCACCAACAGATAAAGTGCCTAATGGAGCTACTTACGATCATGTTTTTGTTTGTGATCGTGCCGCAGAAGTAAAAGCTTACTTGATGGACGGTTTGAATAATCCTTGTGTGGAGGGTCAGAATGCCTTGGATAGTATTGCTAGAATTCGCAAAGATCACAAGCCGAGCTTGGACGATGTGAGTACTTCTAAACTAAAAAAATTACGTAATTTAGTCACCAATGAAGCGGCTGAATTATCAAAATTAAATAGAGCTTGGGAAGATTTCCTTCCTGATAATAAGCTTTCTAATAAAGCTGACTTTGGTTATGAATATTGTGACAAAGCAGCCCTTGCCAAAGCGTATACGATGGATGGTATTTTGAACATCTGTGAAAGAGGGCAACAGCGTTTGGATGATTTGGAAAAACTAAAGGCAGAATATAGCCCAGAATTGAAGGCTAAAACAACTGCTAAAATTGACTTTTTGCAGAAAGAAGTCGATCGCTTAACTAAAGAAGCAGCAGACTTAACGAAAGCTTGGGAATATTTATTAGCCAACAAGGAAGTAAGCGAAGACTTAGAATACGAGCACGAATTTATGTGTAATCGTGAAGCTGATGTACAGTCGCATTTGTTAGATGGCTTTACCAATCCTTGTCAAAGTGGTCAATATGCTTTGGATGAAGTGCAAAAAGTAATGGACAAACACAATCCTACTTTGAGTGCAACCACACAAGCGCAATTGGATAAATTAAAAGCTCGATTGAAGAATGAAAATCAAAATTTAGCACAACTCAACAAGACTTGGAAGGACTTTGTTCCTGATGATAAATTGTCTAGTGAATTGGATATCGTGTTTGAATATTGTGATAAAATTGCACAAGCTCGTGCCTATGTTATTGATGGAACGGTTAATTTCTGTGCCAAAGGCGAACAACGGGTGAAGGACATTCACAAACTGAGAGAAGACTATTTGCTTACCTTGGATAGTGAAACAGAGGATAAACTAGATAACTTAGAAAACAAAGTAAAACAGGCGGCTAAAGACTTGGAAGACTTGGGGACGGCTTGGGCTTTGCATGTTGCTACCGACACAGTGATGGCTTGGACAGAGGGTTATCCATCTGTTGATACGGTTATTCGTGAGCAGATTCGTCTGGTGGATTTTTATTGTGATAAAATTGCACAAACTAAATCTTGGGCGATCAAAGGTTTGTTAGATCCTTGTGAAAAAGGGGATGCTTATTTGGCTAAAATTAAAAGCTTAAAAAGCAAGCATGGTCTTTCTTATGATAATGACTTGGCTTGTCAAGTACTTCGTTTGGAAGGAAAGGTCTACCAATGTAAATATTGGACTTTGGTACGTGAAGCTAGACGAGTAACACATTTGGAAAGAGAGACCTTTGGTCCTAAATCTGCACAGGTAATGTACGGGGAATTAAATTCGGACAAACTGCCTTGTGAAACCACTGTTGAGTACGAACCCTTGGGTTTCATTGGTGTTCGTTACACGGTTGCGCCTCATTTGTGTCAAAAAACAAACTTGGCAAAAATGGGTGATTCTGAGTATTACAAAAAAATCGCTACTTGGGTAGACAATGAAGTGTTGAGCAAGTATTGTGAATCAAATATGCGTTGTAAAGAAGATTTCTTTATTTACTTGGAAGGACATACGGATGGGTATCGTTTCTCTGGTCGCAAATACGATCAGTCCTTGGATGTTCCTGAAGGAACACCCTATACACACTTTATGGGACAAAAAGACGGGACGGTTGATACGCTTCAAAAAGCGACTCGTCACATTACTCGTGAACTAAAATCGAATATGGAGTTGGGTATCGCTCGTGCTTGGACGGTAAAAGCGCAGTTGAACTTTATGAATGTTCCGATTACAATTGGTGCTTATGAGCATCCTGAGAATGAAAAAGGGGGTGAATTCCGTAAAATTGATATTGAGTTGAATATTACGAATTTGCTCTTGGATTTTTATGAAAAGACCTTAAATAGATTGGTTAAAGAATCGGGTATAGGCACTCGACCTTCAACAGGTTGTTAAAAAGACCAATTTATAAAATATAAATTTTGAAGGCGCAATGAAATACCATACATTGCGCCTTCGTTTGTTTAAAATTGACCAAAAATTATGCGTACAAGACAATTTTTTTTCTATCTAATAAAACGTTGGCTCTACTTAACACCCTTTTATTAGATCTTAGATCGCTTCGCTTTTAGAACTTAGATACTAGACCCTATTAAGCTGTAATAGGGTCTAATATCTAAGAGTGAAACGATCTAAAATCTAAAAGCATTCGCAAAGCGACCGAGCTGTTTTGTGTTATACACAAACAGGGATGCTCGATCTAAAAAGTAGCTTTGGATAGATTTAAGCTCTAATGTTATTTTTAATTATTTGTTGTCTTGTACTAAACCAAAAATTACTAGAATCAATATTTATTATGAAAAAAATAATCCTACTACTACTCTTCGTCCTCTCCTTTCAATGGGTTTTGGGGCAAGATTTAAAACTGGCAACCTTTAATTGTGAATTCTTATTAAAGAAAAAAGTACACATGAAATACGGCTTGCCTTATGACATGAAGTATGCAAAAGGAAATGCCAAACAGGAATGGCAAGACGACCGTTTCAGACAAAAGAAGTTTGAAGAGGCGACTCAAAAAGTGGCGGCACACCTCAAAACAATCAATGCTGATGTGTTGGGTCTAACAGAGGTTGGCAATACGTCGGAGGTCAAGCTATTGGTGGACGAATTGAAGAAGCAAGGCTTGGAATACAAGTATTGGAAAGTTTGTAAATCGGATGACACAGGAACAGGTCAGCATGTTGCTTTTTTATCCAAATATGAATTGACAGATGTCATTCCTTCTTTCCCTAACCGTGGCTTATACTTCGTTGAATCTGATCAAGACGAAATAGACGAAACGGGTATTAGCAAAGGCATGAAAGCAACGATCAATTTCAATGGCGCTCCTATGCACCTTTTCTTGTTTCACTTAAAATCGGAACGTGGTGGAGAAGACAGCGATCAACGTCGATTGATGCAAGCAGAGATTGCAAGACGAGTCATGATTCCCTATTTACAAAAAGAAGAACATGTCGTTGTTATGGGCGACTTGAACAGCGAAAAACGCCACCCTGCCCTATTAACCATTCGTGGATTTAAGGATATTGAAGCGGAATTAGTTCAAACAGGGGATACTTATTATTTCGAGGATTATGCCACTCGATGGACGTATAATTACAAAGGTCAACAAGAACAGATTGATCATATTTTATTGTCTTTGAGTCTAAAAAATGCTTGTAAAGGCAACAACCCAAAACAAAGACAATGGGGAATTAAAACCAGTATTTTACAAACAAACAATGAGGCGATTTCTGATCATAATGCCTTGATGGTTACCTTGAGCTTTAAGTAGGTTATTGAGTTTTAATAAAAAAAAGGTTTTAGATTCCCAAAATACTTCGAGGAATCTAAAACCTATTTTTTTGTCTACAAATTTACTCTTTTACTACTTTAAACGATTTAGATACCCCATTAATACTAGTATCAAGAAAATAAACGCCACTTGGATAAGCGGACAAATCGACCTTCATTTGCTGTTCTTCTATACTGGAAGTGTACAGCAATTTTCCCATTATATTATATAATCTTATCCTGTCATTTTTAGAAAATGACGTATTTGTTGTTGTTAATACAATACTAGACCTTGTAGGATTAGGATAAATAAGGCTTGTGAATTCCTCTTCAATCGTCAATTTGTTTACATCAGTGGTTACAAATCCACTGTAGCAGCCATTGGAAAAAGCGGTACTTAATTCTATGCTTGTCGCTAAAGTAGCGGTAGAGTCTTTACAAATACATCTTCCATCATTGAAATTATACGTCAGATAAGGAGCATCTGTTTCAAAGGCTTTGAAAGTACATTGCTCAAAGGTTAAAGAATCGCTTGTAAGCATTTGAGTAGGATGATCCCAATTTGTAAATAGAGTGTTCCCTCCTATCCAATGATTAAATCCTGTTTGTTCGTCAAAATCACAAGGTTTAAAAAACATAAGATACAAGGCTCCAGTTGCTCCTTGTGCTCCTAATCCACCTGCTCCTCCGCCATAATTCACTGCTATGGTTCCATCTCCTCTTAAATCGCCTAAAAATGATATGGAGCGAGAAAATCGCTCTGCTGGAGTATGCGTAAATCCGAAGCCACCACTAGCCATATTTAATCTAGTATACGTTTTTACTGTTTTATCAGCATTCAAGTACAAGATGTATCCCCAACCTTCATTTTGTTGATTTGCACCAGTCATCAAATCAGGCACACCATCTCCGTTTAAATCGCCTACTTTACATAAGGCATGTCCAAAATTTGCCCCTTGAGAACCATTAGGATTACCACCTAGCGTCAAGGTATCGGTAAAGCCATTTAATCCTTCTGTGATTTTAAGTTTTGAAACGACATTTAAGGTAGAACTATCTAAAGACAACATCCAAATGGCACCTTTACCTCCATCAGAGTTAAACGCTCCTACTGCCAGTTCTTTGGTTCCATCATTATCAAGGTCGCCCAACATGGCAACTTCTCTTCCTCCAAACTGATCTCCTGCGACTAAACCTGCTCCAAAACCTCCACTCAAAGGGTTGATTAGAACTGTTTGCGCAGGTATGAGTTGTGAACTACTGTTGAAGAAAATAAAACGGATAGCACCAATGTTAGTTCCTCCAAGATCAGAACCTGGGTCACAAGCAACTAAATCAATTCTACCATCATTGTTTAAATCGCCTACAGCAGAAAGACCTTGTGCCATAATGGTCGAGTTTTTAACAAAGCTTTTAACCGTTCCATTGCTGTTTAAGTGAATAATATACAAAGCCGTATTCGAAGAAGATGGGGCAGATACCGCAATATCTGGTATACTGTCATTATCATAATCGCCAATACCAGCAACTCCATACCCAAAGTAATTACTAGCAAATAGAGTATCTGTAAATCCTCCTTCTAATGCTGAAATTTTTTGATTGGATTGAACGGTGCCATCTCTATTCATAAAAAGAATATAAACCGCTCCTGCATCGGTTGCTCCATCATCGTCAGAACGTGCCCCTATTACAAGGTCAATAATTCCATCTCCATTAATATCTCCTGCTTGATCGTGGTCTCGGCTAAACCGATCTCCAGCATCTAAAGTTGCAAAAAATCCTCCTGAACCTTCTTCTATTTTTACAAAACCATCTGGACCAAATTGTGTCGTTATCTGTGCCTGTGTAACGCTTCCCGTTATTAATAGAATTGCTACGACTAGAGTCCTCATTGCACTAAATTTCATATTATATTGTTTTTATAGTTCTACAATTGCTGTTGGACTATAATTTTTAACAATAGTTTAACGCTTATGACACATTCTTACATTTTTTTACAAAAAAACGCTTTGTTATAGAGTTTTGTAGGTAAAAAAAAGAGAAAGAAATTTGAGACGGATGCAGTAAATTGGGCGTGATGAAGGTTGGAAAATGGCTTCTACGAAGAATACGCCCGTACTTGGCGAGCGTAGCATTCGCCAAGTACAGTATTCGAGTAGTAAAAGCCATCCAACCGTAATATAAGCCCTTGACTTTGGTTCTTTGGTCAAGCAAAGAACAAGAAAGAAGCAGTTTTTTTCCTTAAATTTAGGATTAACACTGCTTGAAAATCAATACTCATTTTTTATAAA
>CALDEP010000406.1 GCA_937942475.1 uncultured Aureispira sp. | reverse complement strand
AATAAATTAAGCCTCTACTCTGTTCAAGGACAAGTGGTCTTTCAAAAAGAGTTACCCTTTCTTAATATAGAAACAAGCTTGGATTTAAAGCACCTAGCCCAAGGGGTTTATTTTTTAAGTGTAGAAAGCGATGGTCATTTTTTAGAAACGCAAAAGATCGTAAAGTATTAGCGTTTTCGGACTGAAATAGGTGGTAATTTTGAGAACAAATACAAATGTCGAACTGGTATAATTTATTAATGAGTTTATTGCTTTTTAGCCTCTGCGTTTTATGCGTGCTTGAGATTGGAAATAGTTATAGCTTTGTTGGAGGAGGACGTTCTAGCATTGAAACTCGTATAGAGCATGGTTTTAGTTTTTATAATCAATCTGTATTCACACTCCTCACGTCTATCAGCATTGCTTGTTTAAGCTGGTTCTTTTTAATGCGTTTTATCAGGGCAGATATATCCTTCTTAACCTGGAATCATAGGCTGGGCATCCTTCCTTTTGCCCTGACCTTCTTTGTTGTTTTGATTGATAACAGTCGGATGCTGTCCTTCAAATTTCACTTCAACTACTTTCTAGCAACAGGTTTAAGCACAGCTATTGTGTTGTTCTACTTTAATCTTTTTTCAGAAAAGCTGGTGCAAGAATCCTTAGATGACGTCTTAGATCATCCTTAAATGATCCTCTTTGTTTTTGTTATCAAAAAGACCTTTTATTTCATTCCTCTAAAAAGGACAAATAAGTTCTAGAATCCAATAAAAGCACCTTGCTTTTAGGGATAAAAAGTAGTGATTTCACTTTAAAAATTCAAAAGGTACTTAAATATTAAAAACTTCGGTTTGGTGCTAAAAAAAATGTATCTTTAGGGTTGGTAATAATACAATTCATCAACCTAGCGTTATCAATGGCTAAAGCAAAATCGCTTTCTTACAAACAAATCCTCAATTCATTGAATAAAAAGGAATACTTCCCCATCTATATGTTGCATGGTGAAGAGAGTTTTTATATTGATGCCTTAACCAAACACATTGAGGAAAATGTATTAGATGATTCTGCAAAAGCCTTCAACCAAACCATTTTATACGGGAAAGAAATTGACTACAAAACGGTGCTCGACAGTGCTCGTCGTTATCCTGTTATGTCCGAGAAGCAAGTGGTTATTATCAAAGAAGCACAAGAACTAAAAACGCTGGATAAATTGGAAAGCTATTTTCAAAATCCGCTAGATAGTACCATTTTAGTTTTAGCGCACAAATACAAAAAATTAGACAAGCGAAAAAAATACGCCAAAGCCTTGACAGGTTCTAGCAAAGTTTGTTTATTTGAATCCGCTCGTTTGTACGACAATCAAGTTCCCAATTGGATTAATAATTACCTGAAAGATAAAAACATTGCCATCAAACCTGCGGCAACGACTTTATTAGCAGAATACTTGGGAGCAGATTTGTCTAAGATTTCAAATGAGTTGGACAAACTCACGATTAATCTTCCAGAAGGGGCTGCTATTGACAAGCACATCATTCAAAAGAACATTGGTATCAGTAAGGATTTTAATGTTTTTGAATTGCAACATGCCTTAGGTAAGCGAGATCATTTCAAAAGCTTTTTGATTGTTAAATACTTCATTGCCAATCCTAAGAATCATCCTTTGCCGATGATTACAGCAACACTCTATAACTTTTTTAGCAAAGTCTATATCTGTCAATCTATGTTGCGTGCTTCTGATGGGGAAATTGCTTCTGCCATTGGTGCCAACAAGTTTTTTGTCAAAGATTATAAAGTAGCTGCTAAGTCTTACAATCGTGCTAAAATAGAAGCCATTATTTCTACCTTGAAGGAATACGATTTGCGTTCCAAAGGGGTTAATAATGTCAATATTCCACATGGAGAATTGTTGCGTGAAATGATTGTTAAAATATTGGGTTAAAAACCCTTCCTAAAATACGTTGAATCCTATGAGTGATGTTTTAGATGATTATAAAAACAGTTCCGATCTTAGTGATCATTTATACCTACAATTTGATCAAGTAGATCCTGTTGTTAAAAAACTCAAAGAATACAAAATTCCACATCTCATTCGCCCTTCTAAAAATTTAGATGATACCGGCTTTGTCCCTTTAACAGCCGCTACAAAACTAAATAGACCAGATTTTGTCATACAAATTCCTAATAATTTGCATTTTCAGGTAGACGAAATCATGGAAGAAAACCCTGAATTGTTACATGTCTCTAAGGATGTACGAGAATTTTTCTTATCATCTACAATGGATAAAACTGGTTGGTTAGAAATCCTAATTTATCCTGAAGAATGGGAAGAAGGAGATCAAGAAATTGCTCAAAAATTATTAGCGAAAGAAGGCATTCAACCCACTCCTGAATTACTAGCCGAACAAAAAAAATCGATAGATATAATTCGTGCGGAACAAAAAGAAAAAGAAGGACTTACTGTGGTTCAAATGGTGTTTATTGTCATAATTTTGATATTCCTTCTATTAAGTGGCGCTAGTCTTTAGGTTTTTAATAACCACTTCAATCACTTTCTCCATGCAAAAATTTCCAACACTTCACAGCAATAGATTAGAATTAAGAAAGGTCGAATTAAGCGACCTTCCTTCTTTAATCCAATACGCCAACAACAAAAAAATAGCCGATCAGATTTTCAACATTTCTTATCCTTATCAAGAAGAAGAGGCTATTTTTAGAATCAATTTTGTTTGGCAAGGCTTCAAAAATAAAGAACGTTATGTCTTTGCTATAACGTACAAAGAGGAGCAAAAATTGATCGGAGAAATTGGCTTGCAC
>CALDEP010000405.1 GCA_937942475.1 uncultured Aureispira sp. | reverse complement strand
ATTGTTTTTATTGCCATTTGTGATGTTTTGATCTTGTATTTTATGGGTTGGGGAGCCATCTTTTATTTACTATTAAGCACCTTCTGGGGCTATAGTTTGCATCCTGTTGCAGGACATTTTATTCACGAACATTTTATCTTTACCGAGCATCAAGAAACCAATTCGTATTATGGTATTTTAAATCGTGTTTGTTTCAATGTGGGTTATCATAATGAACACCATGATTTTATGAATATTCCTGGGCGTTTTTTGCCTAAATACCTTAAAATCACCAAACCATTTTATGAAAACTTATCTTCTACTAAATCCTGGACAATGATGTTTGTAGATTTTATTTTCTCCAAAAAGATAGGAGCCCATAGTAGATATACTAGAGATGAAGCAACCCGAATTAATGGTATTAAAATAGCTAAATCCTTATCTAAAAAATAAGGTGCTTTGATATTTTTAGCTCTTGAAATTCATTATTTTAGTATTAATACAAATTAAGGGATAAATTAATAACACACAAAAAAAAAACTAACCCACTTATAACCAAATACTTAATACAAAGTATTTGAAATTTCAAGAATGATTTTTAATTCTTTTTTTAGAAAAAAAATAATTTGGGGAACTAATTCAGTTGCAAGATTGTCTTACTATGGTTCATAATTTTGAACCAAAAAAATTAACCATTTTTAAAAAATCAAAGATTATGAAATTACCAATTTTATTTCAATCCCTTGACCGAATTGAGGGAAAAGAAGGAAGAAGTAAATTACTCCACAACGAGAGTGAATTGTATCAATTCCTCAAACAGCTCAAAACTGAGATTTCAAAACACTATGCACACAAAGGTGACCGAATGGATTTGCACATCGAATTGACAAAAAACCGTCGAGACCAACGATTCCGAGAAAAAGCCGAAAGTATGCATGGAAAAGAAATTGATTTGAGCAATTTAGAGAATTGGGGCTATCTAAACCAAGCCTTCGTTCTATTTACTCCTGACATGAAAGATTATGGTCAAACACATGCAACTGTTACCTTTTTTGGGGAGCATGAACGAGCAGAGCTTTCAAAATTACACGCTATTATAACAGAAATTCTAAAGACAAAAGCTTAGAGGAAGTATTAAAATCAAGGGGCATAAGCCTGCTTCGTACCTCGCAGAGACAACCAGTCTTTAAACTAGGGCTGTGTCTCTGCGAGGTATGAAGCAGGCTTGTCCAGTAGTTACTTCAAAAATTACTCTATCCTATTAAAAATTCATGTTACAGTGTACTACAAGGATAAAACCAAAGCTACTCCATTTAAAATACATTTTTTTTGAGAAATAAGGGTCGAACACCATACAATTACTATTTTCTTTCGTTCATCAAGTTAAGAATATTGAAAAATTGTACTTTTTAGTCATACATATAAAATCTATATTTGCAAACAACAATTATCCATTAAAAATTCAACAATGAAAAAACAAAGAAAATCGTTTAGCCTTATTCAAGTATTCATCCTTTTAATCTCCTGTTTTGCTCTTCCAACACAGGCACAATGGCAGCTCCTTGGCTTGCCAGAGTTTTCTCATTCTATCGTCAGTGGAAGTAGCTTTGATTTTGAGGTATACAATGGCACCCCCTATGTTGTTTTTACAGACAACACTGTTAGTAATAAAGCAACGGTTATGAAGTATGATGGAAGTGCGTGGGTAAATGTAGGTGGGCAAGGAATTAGTGCAGCGGAAGCTTATTATCCAACGATTGCAATAGATGAGAGCAATGGTGATTTATTCATCGGTTTTGAAGATTATTCTTTTAATAAAAAGACAACAGTCATGAAGTACAATGGGAGTACTTGGGCGTATGTTGGCAACCCTGGATTTTCATCTAGTGAGTCTAGGTTTCAACGTCTAGCGGTTAATAATAGTACGCCTTATATTGTCTATGAAGATTCTTTGGCAACACTTGATGCTACTTGCATGAAATATGATGGAAGTGCTTGGGTGAATGTAGGAACGCCTGGATTTACAGCCGCCTTTACTCAAGGTGGGATTGGACAATGTATCATGCCTAGATTAAAATTTAGTCCTCTAAATGAGCTGTACATGGCTTATGTTGATGTAAATAACAATCCATATTTTTACAATACCATGGTTGCTAAATTTGATGGCACCGACTGGAATGAAGTCGGTTCAACAGCTTTTACTAATGCTGCTGGCAATAATCAAACGCTTGATTTTGATGCTGCAGGAAATCCATACACCGTTTATTTAGGTTTTGATAATTTCAAATTGACTTGCAAAAAATTTGATGGCTCTGATTGGAATAATGTAGGACCCGCAGGATTTACGCCTAACATGGGACCAGATCCAAGTATTGCTGTTCACAACAATACGCCTTATGTTGCTTACAGAGATTTTAGTGGTTCTTCAGAACTAACGGTCATGTATTTCGATAGTACAAACTGGGTGCCTGTAGGGGGAAGTATTCAGATTTCTTCTGGTGATGTGCATCGCCCACTCATTAGAATGGATGGCAATACGATTTATGTTACCTATATAGATATTCAGAATCAGAATACAGGTAAATTGAGTTGTATGACTTATAATCTTGTATTAAGTACGGAAGAAGTACAGGCTTTAAACCAAAGCTTCAGTTTTAGTCCAAATCCAGCGAAAGAACAACTATTGGTTCAAACACCAATTGATGCAGAACAAATTGCTGTTCTAAATATGCAGGGGCAAGTATTAAAGAGAAAATTCGTCCAGTCTACCAATTCGAATGAAATTAGTCTAGAAGATTTGCCTTCAGGAGTTTATTTGTTACAAGTCAAAATGAAGGATGGCTTTGGGCACCAAAAATTTGTAAAACAATAAGGGATTATTGTTAATCAACATTCGTTTACAAGCAAAAAAAACGCCCATAAACCATTCCTAAGAGTTTATGGGCGTTTATACTAATAATTCTATACTTCGTGCAGAAATCGTATTATATTGATTATCAGTAAGATAACTTTTATGTATTTAAATGGCTAATAAACTGATAATCAATCTGATGCAAGATGTGTTTTTATGTTTTTTGTAAAAAAACTAAAAACTCCACGAAGTATTAAATAATTATAACCAGCACCTAAAAAAAAGACTAATAATTATGTTCAATTAAAGACTGCTTCAAGATAAAGCCCTTTTCCGCTTTAAGGTACCAAGGCGTTCCAATACAAGCAGCGATATCACTGTTTCCTGTACAAGTTCCAGGCGTACGACATTGCGTATCCAAAATGCGCATTTCCTTGTAAACCAAACCTATATTCTTAGCGTAGACTTCCGTTGAAAAACGACGCTCGATGTTATTGGTTTTATCTACCTGAACGATCTTCGCTACATCTGTATAAACGGTGTTCGACAAAGTATCGACAAATGTATTTCCAATGTTCTCACAAACAAAATCATCCCAATCTTTGAACATATCAATAGAACCACCACGAATGGGCACTAAGGTATCTCTTCTGATATAAACAATCCCATCCCAACGTCGATTCTCTTGTATGGGCGAGACCATTTTAATAATTCGTTGATTATCTTCTACCCGTTGTATTTGGTTGTCTTCTATTTTTTCTGTCCAAATATTATACAAAGTCCAAGCATCAGCACTGGTTCTTCTAAAATAACGCTTGACGATAAAGGTAGGATCTCCTTCCCCATCGGTTGTTTCATTTTCTGTAACTTCTTTTATTTGATAAGTAGCCGTTTGAACTGTACAATTATACTCATTATAAACAATAGAATCAATCTGATAGACTTTATATTTCCCCACTTCTATGGGGTAATAATCGAACACATTAGGTCCTAACGTTTCGACAATACGTTCGCAGGCAAAGAATAAAATAGGTACTAACAGAAAAAAGGAAATTCTACGTATAGAGAAGCTAGGCTTTTGCATTTTAATCAATTGTGGCATTATTAAAATCAACAGTTTGCTAAAAATCATATTAAATTGATTTTCAAAACTCCATAAAATTAACGAAAGTCAAGCGATAAATGAGGCTTGGGCAGAAAAAAAATGCTTGTTTTTTGTAAAAAAGTCCTTAAAACGCTTTTTTTAGTGCTTAATTCCTTAAAATTTAGCCAATTGAATTATTTGATTATTTTCTTTTGAGAAGAAAGGCTATTGATACGAGAAAAAAGCTTATTTTTGTGCGAATTTAAGATCGCGATTGTTTGACTTTTTTTCTTTAGTCTATTCATAAAAAAGGATAAATTACAGGGATAATTAAAAACAATTCTCAACGACTTAAATTCACAGAGCTTATACTTTTCTATCCATTAATTGGACTAAGAAGTATCCAAAAAAACTTTATAATTACACTTAACACACAAAAGATTGGCTTTAATAAAATCAATATCGGGGACAAGAGGTACTATTGGAGGAAATACAGGGGAGAACTTTACAGCACAAGACATTGTAGAAAGTACAGCAGCATACGCACAGTGGGTTTTAACTAGTACTCAGAATCCATTGGTCATTGTTGGTCGAGATGCAAGAGTTTCTGGAGGCATTGTGAATCAATTGGTTTGTGGAACCTTGCGCATGATGGGTATTAATGTAATGGATTTGAGCCTATCAACAACACCTACTGTAGAAATTGCAGTATCTATTGAAGGTGCTGGAGGTGGTATTATCATTACGGCAAGTCACAATCCAAAACAATGGAATGCCTTGAAGTTTTTGAATAACTCTGGAGAGTTTATTTCTGCTGATGATGGGCAAGATATCTTGGATTTAGTTGATTCTGGCAAGGTAGAATATGCTCCTATTGACTTATTAGGGACTTATGAAAAAACAGTTGGCTACATTCAAAAACACATTGAACTTATCTTTGACTTAGATTTGGTAAATATCGAACAAGTCGTTGAAAAACAATACAAAGTAGTTGTTGATTGTATTAATTCTACGGGTATTTTATCCATTGTTCCTCTGTTGGAACAAATGGGTTGTGAAGTCATTGCTATTAATGATGAAATGCACGGTCGTTTTGCACACAATCCAGAACCATTGCCTTCTAATTTAGCTTCTTTGGCTAGAGAAGTGGTTTTTCACAAAGCAGATTTAGGCGTTGCAGTAGATCCAGATGTAGATCGCTTGGCTTTTGTTACTGAAACGGGTGAAATGTTTGGAGAAGAATATACCCTAGTTGCCATTGCCGATTATATTCTACAACATCAAAAAGGAAACACGGTTTCAAACCTATCTTCTACACAAGCTTTGAACGAAATCACGGCAAAACATGGTGGAACCTACACCGCTTCAGCAGTCGGTGAAGTCAATGTTGTTACCACCATGAAAGAAACCAATGCAATCATTGGTGGGGAAGGAAACGGAGGCGTCATTTACCCTGAACTACATTATGGTAGAGATGCTTTAGTTGGGGTTGCTTTATTTTTGTCTTTCATGGCAGAAACAGGCAAATCAGTCTCTCAATTAAGAAGCCAATACCCTTTTTACACCATTATAAAAGATAAAATACAACTGACTCCAGATATCAATATTGTAGAATTGTTGGATAAATTACAAGAAAAATACAAACAATATCCACAAAACACCGTAGATGGACTAAAAATTCACATCAACGAAAACTGGGTGCATTTACGTCGTTCCAACACAGAACCTATTATTCGTATTTACACAGAAAGTCAATCTATTACAACAGCAGAAACCTTGGCAAATAAGATAAAAATGGACATGAGTTCTATCCTAAAAGGAGATATTTAGAACGATCGCATCCATTTGTCTAAAAGGTACGACTAGAAATGTTCAAAATGCTTTGATTTAGCTTTTTCTTTAAGAATAAGAATTACTTATTTGCACCTTGATTATTAAGTTCTCATAACTACTTTTTTAACTATAAAGTTTCGTTGAACATTCAGGTTCGTAAACGTTCTTTCATAATTATCATATTATGCGTATTTACCTAGACAATGCCGCTACAACACCTTTATGTGATACTGTATTAGAAGCGATGCTTCCTTATCTTAAAAACAATTATGGGAATCCGTCTTCTACCCATCAAGAAGGGAGAACGGCTCGTGCAGGGATTGAACGAGCCCGAAAAAGTGTCGCACTAGCTATAAAAGCTTCTACTTCGGAAATTATCTTTACTTCTGGAGGAACAGAAGCCAACAACACAGCCATAAAATGTGCGGTCCGTGATTTGGGGGTGCAACGTATTATTTCTAGTGCTGTCGAGCATTCTTGCGTTTTTAGTACGGTCAATCGTATGCGAAACGAACAGATTGAAGTAGAACTCGTTGAACTGGATAGTACAGGGCGAGCCAATTTAGAACATTTAGAACGCTTGTTAAAAGAGGGTTCAAAGAAGACTTTGGTTTCTTTGATGCATGCCAACAACGAAGTTGGAACCTTGAATCCAATTGACAAAATTGGAGCACTTTGCAAACAGTATGATGCTTATTTTCATACGGATACGGTGCAGTCTATTGGGCATATTCCGATCGACGTTTCTAAGCTAAATATTAATTTCCTTTCTGGTTCTGGGCATAAATTGCATGGTCCAAAGGGCGTTGGTTTTTTGTATATTAACAAACATAATATCATTGATGCCTACATTGATGGTGGAGGACAAGAACGAAAAGTACGCTCTGGAACAGAAAATGTGGCCAGTATCATTGGTCTAGGTAAAGCAATAGAATTAGCGATTGAACATTTAGAAGCTCGAAGAATAGAAATTGAAGTAGTTCGTGATTACTTTATTCAAGAACTGAAGGCTAATTTTCCAGCCGTTCACATTAATGGTGATTATGCGGGTGCTTATTTATTCACCGTGTTGAATGTTTCTTTTAAGACCAGCACGCCTATAAATATGCTCTTGTTCAAATTAGATTTGAAAGGAATTAGTGCCTCTGGTGGCTCGGCTTGCAATTCAGGAGCCGTTACCGCTTCTAGAGTTTTAACTACCTTAGGAATTCCTGAAGGCTATCACTCTGCTCGTTTTTCTTTTTCTCATTTTAATAAAAAAGAAGAAGTAGATTACACGATTGCACAACTAAAAGAAATCGTCTAGTTAAGCAATGTTACGCAGCTCTCATGATGGACGTAATGAAGAACCTTTTTTTTCAGTATTAAACTCATCCTTACTTATTTAAGGGCTATTTTAATGTTGAATGCTTAATGCTAAATTTTTAATGTTTGTTGTGCTATCAAGCATTCAACATTAAAAATTTAGCATTCAACATTAAGAACAAGTTCATAGACGAATTCTGATATTTTATCGGCATAATTATTTTTTGCATAACAGGAGTAATTAAAGGCTTTCATTAGATTTCAATAAAAATGCTAAAGACTTGTTTCTAAATTTTGTAATTTGGAGACAAGTCTTTTTTTATGCTAGTATTCTAGTGTAACACTTCCTGAATTTGTTTGATAATCATCCAAACAAATTCAGTCATAAAATTTTCAGTCATAAAATCTCAATCAATGAAACTACTAACTAACTTTTTATTAGGCTTAACAACATTTCTATTGGTTTCTTGTAACGGAACTTCTACCGAAACGACAACGCCCCCCACGCCTGCACAAGACAGTTCTGCCACCGTAAAAACAGATAGTGCTGCCTTAAAAACAGTGGTAACCAATGTATTGCCAGAAAACATTACAGGGTCCTATGTTTTTGGAGACAAAGAAGGTGCCGAAGGTGGCGGTTATTTGGTTATAGAGAGACAAGAGAATGATTCCTTAAAATTTGAATTGGATCTTAACCTTGGTGCGCCAAATTATAGTTCTGGTACTGCTACAGGAATGCTAAAACTAGAAGATAATGTTGCTGTATTTAAGACCAGTGAATATTCTCCAGAAGAACCTTGTACCATAACGTTTACCTTTAAGAGCGACAACAGTATTGAAATAAATCAAGATGCGGGCTCGCCTTTTTCTTGTGGTTTTGGCAATGATGTTTTTGCCCACGGTTTATATAAAAAACAAAATGAAGAGGCTATTTTTAAATATGATGGTGGTTTTTAAGTATAAACTGCTTTTAGTTAGCAGCCTTTTAGTAGCTTAGGTTACTCTTTTTTGAACGAATAAGGAATATTCATTAATTTTGGATATTCCTTATTTATTTTTTATTTAGGAATAGGTAAAATTCATTTATGACCATCATACCTTCTTTTTTCTTTAAATTAGCATCTTTACTATTAGAACACATTCTATACTTCATTTTAATACTCCGTTGATTTTTTAGTTTTTCTATGAAAAACATAAAAAAGCATCTTGCATTAGTTTGATTATCAGCTTTTTAGTACTTTAACTAGCAAAAGAACATCCTGCTGATAATCAAACTAATACGATTTTTCAACGGAG
>CALDEP010000404.1 GCA_937942475.1 uncultured Aureispira sp. | reverse complement strand
AATATTTATGATAATCCTAGAGCTCTAGAGCCATTAAGTCCACAAGAATCAGCGGATTGTAATAGAATCAATTTACAAACCTTAACCGCAGCAATTTACTTTGATTATGATGCAGGAAAAGCAGACAACAGTTCTTTGCGTCAATTGAATCGAGTAGTCGATGCGATGCAAAAATGTGCCAAGCTAGAATTGCAAGTTGGTGGTTATGCAGATAGTGATGGTGGTGAAAACTACAACTACAAATTATCAGAAAAAAGAGCTAAATCTGTCTTAAAATATATCATGGGACAAGGAATTAGCGACCAACGATTGAAGTACAATGCCTATGGCGAAAAATATCCTTTATCGAACAATTCTACAGAGGAAGGAAAACAACGAAACAGACGTGCAGAAATTCAAGTGCTACGCAAATAATAAGGAATTAAGCACCTAATATGTGCTGAAAGAGAGGAGATGCAAACACATAATGTCTTGCATCTCCTTTTTTTTTGTTAGTTTTGAACCCCCAAGGAACGAGAACTAAATAAGATGAGACAAACCATTCATTTTATTTTGAACGTTCCTAAAACAATCTCCCCGGTATTAATGACCACAAAAGCATGACATAAAGGATGTATGATATAATACCAGCTTTTTTAACTGCCTTTCTAATTACCTACTTTGCTATACCTTCGATTATCAAGGTAGCCGTAGAAAAAAATTTGGTAGATGAACCAGGAGAACGGCGTTCTCATTCTCAAAGTGTCCCTACTTTAGGAGGTTTAGGTATTTTTGCGGGGTTGATCTTTTCGACTACTTTTTGGGTGCCTTTCCATGAACAACCATCTCACTTACAATATATTTTGTGTGCTTTTATCGTCATCTTCCTAATTGGAGCGAAAGACGATATCATTCCCTTGTCTCCTTCGAAAAAATTTGCAGGACAAATCTTTGCTGCCTTTTTATTGGTCTATTTTGCCAAAATACAGTTAACCAGTTTGTATGGAATTTTTGGAATACAAGCAATTCCTGACTTTGTAGGTATTCCATTGACTATTTTTACGATCATTGTAATCATTAATGCCTTCAATTTAATAGATGGTATTAATGCCCTTTCGGGGACGATAGGTTGTATCATTTGCGGAACTTTTGGCTATTGGTTTTATTGTATGAATCGACCCGATTTGGCGATTATAGCAGCGGCATTGGCAGGGGCATTAATTGCATTTTTGCGGTATAATTTAGCCGCAGAAATCTTTATGGGAGATACCGGATCTTTATTAATTGGATTAACGGCAGCCATTTTAGCCATTTCCTTTATTCAGTCTAATATTACCTATGTTAATGAACAAAGCGTGCGCTCTGTACCAGCGGTTACGGTAGGTATTTTAATCATTCCATTGTTTGATACTCTAAGAGTTTTTACCTTGCGAATACTTAAAGGAAAATCTCCTTTTAATCCAGATCGCACCCACATCCATCACTTATTATTGGATTTAGGCTTTAGTCATTTGCAGGGAACTGCCATTTTAGGCATTGTCAATCTAGTATTTATAGCCGTTGTCTTTGAATTGCAATGGATTGGAACACTTCCTTTGTTTGGCGTGGTTATTTCATTGGGAACCGTATTGACAGGCATTGTTGAATATGCATTGCGAAAAAAGCGAAAAAACGAAGGTTATGTTTAATGCACTGGCGGTATTTGTGGGTGGTGGACTAGGAAGTCTTTGCCGTTATGGGGTGAGTTTGCTCGCACCAAGCTCTGATCTTGGTTTCCCTATAGCGACGCTAATGGCAAATGTTTGCGCTTGTTTTATTCTGGGTTATTTGACAGATTACCTACTTCGAGATAATTTATCAGACCATTGGAAACTCTTATTTGGAACAGGCTTTTGTGGTGGCTTTAGTACCTTTAGTACTTTCTCTAAAGAAACCCTAGCACTCAGCCAAGGAGGATTGACGATGTGGGCTGTGGTGTATTTGATTTTAAGTTTGGTTTTAGGAATTTTAGCTGTTTTTTTGGGAATATGGTTCGCAAATATGAACAAATAATCTATTCTAAAGACCTCCTTCTGCTCCTCGAAGATAATTCTAACAATTTAAGGATATTACAAAAGCAATACCTATCTTTGACCTTTTAAAACGAGTTTTAATTCATCTAAAAGCAGGTGTTTTACGCTTGATTGATTGCTAAATAATTGTATCTAACATGAAAGAAAAGTGGGATTTAATTATAAAGCCACAACAGAAATTGCTGAACCTTGATTTAAAAGAAATTTGGCGATATCGTGATCTGTTAACCTTGTTTGTGAAAAGAGATATCGTCACGGTATATAAACAAACTGTTTTAGGACCAGTCTGGTTTTTTGTACAGCCAATTATGACCATGCTGGTCTATGTTGTTGTTTTTGGTAATGTAGCAGAAATTTCTACCGACGAAATTCCAAAGCCCCTTTTTTACTTATCAGGAATTATTATCTGGAATTATTTTTCAGAATGCTTTATGCAAACCTCCAATACATTTTCTACGAATCAAGATATGTTTGGAAAAGTATACTTTCCTAGGTTGATTATGCCCTTGTCCAAAGTAGTTTCAGGCTTGATCAAATTCACGATCCAATTTTCACTCTTCTTGATCGTCTATCTCTATTTTATAATAGATGGAGAAGCCGCTATTTCTGCCTCTTTAAGTCTTTTATTAATACCGTTCTTTATGTTATTAATGGCGGGTTTAGGGCTTGGTTTTGGCTTGATTTTTACCTCAATGACGACTAAATATCGAGATTTACAATTCTTAATACAATTTGGGGTGCAATTATTGATGTATGCTACACCGATTATTTACCCGATGAGTTTGATAGAAGGTAAGTTAAAAATGGTCATTAGTTTAAATCCTTTGGCACATATTGTCGAGGCCTTCAAATATAGTTTTTTGGGGCGAGGGGAATTGTCTTTCTACGGCTTAGCTTATGCGACGGTTTTTACAATTGTTGTTCTAATTGCAGGTGTTTTAATATTTAATAGAACAGAGCGAAATTTTGTAGATACTGTTTAGCTACTGGCACCTTAAAAATAGAAACTCATTCGTTAAGCTATTATTATAAAAGTAAAAGAATCTTGCTATACATTCATTAAAGAGTTATCGTAGGATGAAATAAAATAAGATATGTCTGACATTGTATTAAGCGTTGAAAACTTATCTAAACAGTATCGTATTGGAGAAATCGGCACGGGAACCCTATCGAATGATATCAAACGTTGGTGGGCACAGGCAAGAGGAAAAGAAGACCCTTTTAGCTTAGTGGGACAGGTCAATGATCGAACAAAAAAAGCTGAATCTGATTTTGTTTGGGCCTTGCGAGACATTAATTTCGAAATAAAACAAGGAGATGTTTTAGGTGTTATTGGAAAAAATGGCGCTGGAAAATCTACTTTGCTCAAATTGATATCAAGAATTACAGCTCCCACGGTAGGCTCTATTAAAGCAAAAGGAAGAATTGCTTCTTTGTTGGAAGTTGGAACAGGAATGCATCCTGAAATGACGGCACGAGAAAATATCTATCTCAATGGGGCTATTATGGGAATGACTAAACGAGAAATTTCTCGAAAGTTTGATGAAATAGTCGATTTTGCGGGTTGTGCCCTATATGTTGATACTCCTGTAAAACGATATTCTTCAGGAATGCGGGTTCGTTTGGGCTTTGCAGTTGCTGCCTTCTTAGAACCAGAAATTTTAATCGTGGATGAGGTTTTGGCGGTAGGAGATTCAGAGTTTCAGAAGAAGGCGATTGGCAAAATGAAAGAAGTGAGTGAAGAAGGCGGACGAACGGTTTTATTTGTGAGTCATAACATGGTAAGTGTCCGAAATCTGTGCACCTCTGCTATTGTTTTAAATCAAGGGCAAGTCGCCTATACTGGCAATGCAGAAAATGCCATTTCTTATTATCTAAAAGCAGAAGACAAGTCTCATATAGATTTAATAGATCGAACAGATCGCCAAGGGAATGGACAGTTGCTATTTACAAAAATTGAGTTCCTTAATTCTAATAAAGAAATCGTTAAACAAGTTTTTGCAGGAGAAAGCGTTCAAGTAAATTTGCATTATAAAGTTTGTGAAAAATTTGATGCCTCAAAAATGATTTTGGTCATTCAATTTTTGGATAATCAAGAACAAATGATGGCTGCGTTTCCAAGTGATGAACATGGAACGGTTTTTAATATTGATTTTGAAAATAAAAAAGGAGTTATTTCCTTAACAATACCACAACTCTTGTTTCGACCCAATGATTATTTTATTCGAATCATCTCATTTTTAGGAGATACTAGAGCAGAAAATCAAATTGATTCTGTTTCTAATGCGGATAAAATCAAGATTTTGAACAATGATTTTTTTGCACCTGGACGATTGATAAGAAATGGAAATTGCGCCTTATTACCAGGCAATTATTCTAGTTAGGTTTAAATCTTGTACAAGGTAATTTACGCTAACAGGAATTACGAATTGGCTAGGAGGAAGGATTTAATTAAAAATATACGAGAGTTATCTAAAATTAAAGGCTCCATAACTTCTTCCCACGAACATGGTGAACGATTTACTGCGTGAGAAGAGTTGACAAAGAACCTTAATTTTTAATGGGTACAAAAATTTAAATAAATTAAAATGATAGAAGTTACTAAGCCGTTTCTTCCTCCTTTAGAATTATACCAAAAGCGCATTAGTGAAGTTTGGGAACGAAATTGGTTAACCAATGATGGACCGCTAGTTAAAGAATTGGAAGCAAGGCTAAAAGCATATTTAGATGTAGCGCATTTATTGTTTTTAACGAACGGTACGATTGCCTTACAAATAGCTATAAAGGCACTAAAACTAAAAGGAGAAATTATTACTACTCCTTTCTCTTATGTTGCAACCACCTCTAGTATTGTATGGGAAAGTTGTAGCCCTATATTTGTAGATATAGATAAAGAAAGTTTGAATATTGACCCTCAATCAATAGAAGCGGCTATTACCGAAAAAACAACTGCGATATTGGCTACTCATGTATATGGGAATCCATGTGATGTTGATGCGATTGATCTTATTGCTAAAAAATACAATCTTAAAGTAATTTATGATGCCGCACATTGTTTTGGCACCCAGTACAATAATAAATCCATCTTAAATTATGGAGATATTAGTACCATAAGTTTTCATGCAACTAAGCTTTTTCATACGATTGAAGGTGGAGCTGTTGTTACGAATGATGCTGCTCTAAATAAAAAAATGGCTTACCTTCGAAACTTTGGTCATGATGGGATTGAAAAGTTTAATGGGGTAGGAATTAATGGAAAAAATTCGGAAATGCATGCTGCCATGGGGCTTACTAATCTAGATTATGCAGGTGCTATCTTAGAAAAGAGAAAAGCAGACCATGATCTTTATGACCAATATTTGGCTCCTCTAAAACTTGATAAACCTAAGATTAGTGCTGAAGCAGGCTATAATTATTCTTACTATCCTGTTATTTTTAATTCTGAAACGGAATGTTTACAAATCGTTCAGTCACTGAAGCAGCATCAAATTTTTGCTAAACGTTATTTTTACCCAGTTTTATCAGGACTAGATTATGTTCCGTTTAAGGAGATGCCTGTTGCGGAAGATATTTCTAAACGCATTTTGTGTTTACCCTTATATTATCAATTGACAGCTGAAGAAATCGGCTTGATTTGTGAAATAATAAATGGAAGTTTGAAATAAGCCCTGGGGCATCTAAAAATGCTTGTTTTTATGATCAATCCTTCGTTGATTTTTTAGTTTTCTATGAAAAATATAAAAAGTATATTATTGATAATTAGGTTGATGCGATTTTTTAACGGAGTAATGATATGATGAGAAAGGAAATTTATTTAGGTATAGCATTAACAAATACATCAAATTTAACAAACTAGTAGTTGTTCTTCTGCTAGTCGTTCTTGACAGAATCTTAATCAATAATGAATTTACATCTTAGTCATCACAATAATTTTATAGTACATTTTATTATAAATGAAGAAAAATATACTAATACAGAAAATAGATATATTGTTTGTGCTGATGACCTTAATGTAAGGTTAAAAAGTCCTAAACTGGAGGTTGTAGAACCAAATGTAGATAGTGTTTTTAAAAAAATAGGGGACTTGTCAAGGTATAAAGTTATTTATATACATTATTTAAATAGTTTATTAATTGATTTTGTCAATGCTTTGACTGTAGACATAAAGGTTGTTTGGATTTTCTGGGGAAACGATGGATTTGAGCAAATTAAGAATTATAATAATGACCTTTGTTTAGAAGAAAGATCAAAGGATTATTATGACCAAAACTTGAAGCCTAGAATGAAATGGTGTAAGAACCCTATCTATTTGTACAAGAATTATAAAGCGCTCAAAAAACTAAAACAAGAACCGAGTCCTTTCTATCAGAACTATTTAAAAGCTACTGAACGAATTGATTTTTTTGCACACTATATTTTGGAAGATTATTCATTGATAAAAGCAAATTCTAATCTAAAAGCAAAATATGTTGATTTTAATTACATGAGTAATGAGCAATGTTTTATTGGGAGAAAAAGTATAACTAAGGAAAAAGAAAAAAAGAATATTATCATAGGAAACTCTGCTAATCATAGCAATAATCACCTAGATTTATTTGAAAAAATAGCCTCTTATAACTTATCTAATATAGAGAAAATTTATACACCTTTGTCTTATTCTGGCGTGCAAAATTACGTAGATGTTGTTCTTAAAGATGGCGAGTTAAAGTTTAGAGAAAAATTTTGCCCAATGACCGCTCTTGTGCCATTAGATGAATACTATGCTATTTTAGAGACGATTAGTTTAGCTGTTTTTGGTACGATACGTTCGCAAGCAGCAGGAAATATCATTTCGCTTTTATTACAGGGAACTAGGGTTTACCTTAATCCAAAGAATGTCTTGTATTCGTTTTTTAAAGAAAGAGGCGTTTTACTATTTGATATTGATACAGATTTGAAAAATCATCTTGACACCAATAAAATAGGATGGCTTTCGGAAGAAGAAAAGCAGGCAAATAATGAAGCCTTAAATCGAATTTGTGGAGAGGAAGCGATGCAGAAAAAATACAATAATTTATTAACTCTTTGTGATTAACATTACTTCGAGTAGAACCCGAAGGCTCAGCGCAGCTAAAATATATCCGTTTGATTATTAATAAGATAGGGTTAAAATGTTAATTATCTGATAATCAAACTAAAAAAACTAATTTAAACTAAAAATTTGAATGAAGCGTCTAAAATTTGCTATTGTGGGTTGTGGTAGAATCGCACAACGTCATGCAAAACATATCAAAAATACAGAAGGTTCTGAATTGGTAGCAGTATGTGATATTGTATCCGAACGGGCAGATAAATTAGGGACAGAATACAATGCAAAGGCATTTTATACCATCGAAGATTTGTTGAAAGATAAGACCATTGATATGGTCTCTATCTGTTCGCCAAATGGTTTGCATGCCCAACATTCTATCCTTTCGTTAAAATCAGGAAAGCATGTTTTGTGTGAAAAACCGATGGCAATCTCCGTGTATGACTGTGGTGAAATGATTAAAACGGCTGAAAAAGCAAATAAACGCTTGTTTGTTATTAAGCAAAATCGTTATAATCCTCCCGTTAATGCGCTGAAAAATGCGATTGATGCAGGGAAATTAGGAAAAATTAATAGTGTACAGTTATCTTGTTTTTGGAATAGAAACGAAGATTATTATAAGAATAGCTGGAAAGGAACTAAAGATTTGGATGGTGGAACTTTGTACACTCAATTTAGCCATTTTGTAGACCTTTTGTATTACTTAGTTGGCGATGTCAAAGAGGCGAAGGCTTTTGGTGGAAATTATTGCCACGAGGGTATTATAGAGTTTGAAGATACAGGAGTTGTGATTCTGAAGTTTCATAACAATGCCATTGGAACGATTAATTATACCGTAAATAGTTATGGTGGTAATATGGAAGGTTCTTTGACGTTGTTTGGAGACAAGGGAACGGTGAAAATTGGTGGACAATACTTGAATGAATTGGAATACCAAAAAATAGAAAATTTTAGCATTGAGAACCTTCCTGTTGGAAATACAGCCAACAATTATGGAAAATATCAAGGTTCTATGTCGAATCACGATATGGTGTATGAAAACGTTGTTGATGTATTGCTAAATGGTGGTCAAATTACAACCAATATGTTTGAGGGCTTGAAAACAGTAGAGATTATTGACAAAATTTATTCAGATATAAATGGCAAATAAAGTTCTTTTCTTAGGATCAAAACCAATTGGTTATTTTTGTTTAGAGCAACTCTTACAAAATCAAGAAGCCTATAATATAGAGGTTGTAGGAGTATTAACCAATAATACGAATCGTATGGGAGTAGCTAATTTAGCTACCTTGGCAGAAGAATACCATGTAAAGGTATTAAATTCATTAGATGAGATTTACTCGATAGAGTGCGACTTTTTAATATCTGTACAATACCATCAAATACTACGAAAGAAACATCTATCTATTGCTTCAAAAATGGCTATTAACCTTCACATGGCCCCTTTGCCAGAATATAGAGGTTGTAACCAATTTACATTTGCAATAATAGATGCTAAAAAAGAGTTTGGAACAACATTGCATATAATGGATGAAGGGATTGATTCAGGAGCTATTTTAGCAGAACAACGATTTTCTATCCCTGAGGACTGTTTTGTAGAGGAATTGTATGAATTAACATTAGATGCTTCAAAACAATTATTTGAATCAAAAATAGGGGCTATCTTATTAGGGGATTGTACACCCATTACACAAGAGCAACTATTAAAAGATAGAACTACTTCTATCCATTATAGAAAAGAGATTGCGACAGCTAAGAAGATTGACTTAAATTGGAGTGAAGATAAGATATGGCGGCACATAAGGGCGACATCTATGCCTGGATTTGACCCACCATATGCAGAAATAAATGGAGTTAAACTAAATATTATAATAGAAAAATGATACCATTTGTAGATTTAAAAGCACAGTATCTCAGTATTCAATCTGAGATAGACGAAGCCATTCAAAGCGTCATTAATCAAACGGCATTTATTGGCGGGAGTTATGCCGCTAAATTTGAAAAAGAATTTGCTGATTTTCATGGCGTAAAGCATTGTATTGCTTGTGCCAATGGAACCGATTCTTTAGAAATATTGCTTCAAGCAATGGGCGTTGGTCCTGGAGATGAAGTTTTGGTGCCCGCACTTTCTTGGATTTCAACCTCCGAGGCGGTTTCTACGGTTGGTGCAACCCCTGTTTTTGTAGATATTGTAGCCGATTATTATACCATTGACTTGGACTTAATAGAGGCAAAAATTACCGCCAAAACAAAAGCAATTATTCCTGTACATATTTACGGGCAGCCTGTGGATATGATTCGTTTGATGGAAATTGCTAAAAAACACGATCTAAAAGTATTGGAAGATTGTGCGCAAGCGCATAGTGCCACTGTTAATGGACAAAAAATTGGAACCTTCGGAGATTGTGCTTCTTTTAGTTTTTATCCAGGTAAAAATCTAGGCGCTTATGGCGATTCTGGGGGAATGATTACCAATGATGCTGAAATTGCACGGGTGGCAAGAATGATTGCCAATCATGGACAAGAAGGCAAACACAACCACTTAATGGAAGGTCGAAATAGTAGAATGGACGGTATCCAAGCCGCTGTTTTGTCGGTTAAGTTGAAGTATTTAAATCAATGGACAGATGCTCGTATTGCGAATTCAAAAGAGTACGATGCACTGTTAAAAGATAGTGCTGTTGTCACGCCTAAAGTGATCGAGCATGGAAAGCACGTGTTTCATTTGTATGTCATTCGTTCTAAGAAGAGAGCAGAATTAATGAAGGCTTTGAAGGCAGAAAACGTAGGCGTTTCTATTCATTATCCTACTGCCTTGCCTTTCTTAGATTGTTATAAAAATAGGAACCATCGTATAGAAGATTTTCCTGTGGCATACGAAGTAACGCAAGAAATTATTTCGTTGCCTATGTTTGCCGAATTAAGCAAAGAATCAATCAAGACGGTTGCTAATATAATATTGAAATAAGATATGAAAGTCTTTCAAGCGCTACACCGGTATGATCCTTATATTCCTTACTTTGAGCAAAAGTATGCCACCAAATCTATGTCTTTTAAGGAGCATTTGGAAACGTTAATTGCAGATCGTTTTTATACCTTGCATATTTTAAAACCTGCACTAGATTTTTCAGAAGAAGTATTTTATACCTTGTGGAATTACGAAGCATTGCAGTTGAAGTGGGCGAAAGAAAATGGCTTGGTGGAGACGGATTTGAAAAAAATCTTGTACGCACAAATAGAGGCTTATCAACCTGACGTATTTTATAATATGTCCCCTACGTTTTTTAATAAACAGGAATTGGAGGAGAACTTAGACCCACGAATACTTAAAATTTGTTGGTCGGCATCGCCTATTTTTGATAATGAAACGTTTAAGTTGTACAAAACTAGGCTGACGAATATTCCTTCTGACATAAAACCTGCTTCCGAAGTGGGCTTTCGAAGCGATTTGTTTCAACCTGCTTACGATCCATTGATGGAAGCTTATGGAAAGAATACAGACCGTCCTATTGACGTGCTTTTTTATGGACAATATGCTAAATCCATCTTTAAAAAAAGAAACAAGCAGTTAGATCGTTTGTTAGAATATAAAGAACAATCGGATTATAATATTGAAATTTTATTGCAATATTTTGTAGAAAAAGAACCTGTTGTTAACATTCCATATATTCGTCGCTATTGGCAAAAAATCACCTATCCGCCCAAAAATATTCGTGATTGGTCAGGAGCGGCTGTGTTTGGCTTAGATACCTACAAAAAAATTAGCCAAAGCAAAATTGTCTTTAATGCAGGGGTTGATTTTACCAAGGAGTATAAAGTGAATATGCGAAATTTTGAGGTACTGGGTTGTGGAGCACATATGCTTTCAGATGTTGGAATTTATCCAACTGGTTTTGAAATGGGAACGAATTTTTCTACCTATACAGACATCGAAGATTGCATCAGAAAAATAGAAGCATTATTAAAAGATGATACCAAACGATTGTCCATTGCCAAAGCGGGAAATGAAATGATCAAAAATCAATATACAAAGGAGGATCAGTGGCAAAAATTCAAAGCCATTGTGGAATCTATCTAACTAACTCATGTTACGCAAGAATTTTTTTCGTTCAGTATTAAACGCATCGTCACTTATTTAAGGACTGTTTTAATGTTGAATTCTTAAGGCTAAATTTTTAATGTTTGTTGTGCTCTAAAGCATTTAATATTAAAAATTAAGCATTAAGAATTAGGAACAAGTTTATACAAAAACATTGATTTATTACTTAGCTGCGCTGCTACTTATTCGCTATGCTCATGAGCGCTTTGCTTAGAGTTCGTGGTCGTGCGCCTTCGGGTTATCGACCTAATCAATTGTTTGCGTAACTTCAGCAACTAATAAAAAGGTGAAAGAAGAACCACACATTATTACATTTAATAAAATTGGCACCCCCAATTTAGGATACATTAGTGTCGCAGAAGTCGCAGATAACATCCCGTTTGACATCAAGCGGGTCTATTGGACTTATTTTACACCAAATCATGTAGAGCGAGGAAACCACGCTCATGTTGCCTTGCGTCAAGTAATTTTGAGTGTGGCAGGAATTATAAACTTTGAATTGGAAAATGTAGAAGGAGAGGTCTTTAAATTTACCTTAGATGAGCCGAACAAAGGTTTGTTTGTGCCGCCAGGATATTGGCGAAAAATGCGTTTTTCACACAACGCTGTCTTGCTTTGCATGGCTTCTTTGGCCTATGATGAGAAAGATTATATTCGAAATTATGATGACTTTAAAGCCTTGAAAAAATGATTCACGAAACCGCTTTAGTTCAGGCATCTCAAATAGGAAAAGATACTAGTATTTGGCAATATGTTGTTGTTTTGCCTAAGGCAAAAATAGGAACGAACACGAATATTTGTAGCCATTGTTTTATTGAAAATGATGTTCGTATTGGTAATAATGTAACGATTAAGTGTGGGGTGCAAGTTTGGGATGGAATTACCATTGAAGACGATGTATTTGTAGGTCCAAATGTTACCTTTACCAATGATTTGTATCCTCGATCTAAGCAATATGCAGGAGATTGGGTGAAAACAAAAATAGAGCAAGGGGCTTCTATTGGAGCCAATGCAACGATTATTGCAGGAGTTACCATCGGAAAATATGCGATGATTGGTGCAGGAAGTGTCCTGACCAAAAGCATTGCTCCTTATACCCTTTGGTATGGCAATCCTGCGGTTCAGAAGGGCTATATTACCGCTTCTGGAGCGATTTTAAGGTTAGACTTGTTAGACAACAAAACAAAAGAACAATATAAATTAGTAGATGGCGTGCCAAGGCTTTTGTAAGCAAAGGACGACACTCATTACTAAAAAAATAAATTGATAAAAGGCTTTATTGAATTATGATAAAATTTCTCGACTTACAAAAAATCAACGCTCAGTACGACACTGAAATTAATCAAGCGATCAAAGATGTCGTCAACTCTGGTTGGTATATTTTAGGCAAATCAGTGACGGCATTTGAACAAAATTTTGCACAATATTCTGGCGCAAAACATTGCATTGGTGTTGCGAATGGATTAGACGCTTTGATCTTGATTTTAAATGGGTACATCGAATTGGGGCGATTAAAAAAAGGCGATGAAGTGATTGTGCCTGCCAATACGTTTATTGCGACGGTATTAGCCGTAAGTAAGGTGGGTTGCGTCCCTGTTTTGGTAGAACCAGATGAAGCTAGTTTTTTGCTTTCTGCTGATCATATAGAAGCACATCTTAGCCCAAAAACGAAGGCAATTATGCCCGTACACTTGTACGGACAATTGGCAGATATGTCTGCGATCAATGCCTTGGCTAAAAAGCATAATTTGTTGGTGATAGAAGATGCTGCACAAGCGCATGGAGCTAATGACAAGGGACAAATTGCGGGTAGTTGTGGAGATGCGGCTGGTTTCTCTTTTTATCCTGGTAAGAATTTAGGAGCGCTAGGAGATGGCGGTGCTATTACGACTAATGATGATGAACTAGCGGCAATGGTGCGTGTTTTGAGAAACTATGGTTCTGAAAAAAAATACCACAACAAAGTGGTTGGAATAAACAGTCGTTTAGACGAACTACAGGCGGCTATTTTGGATGTTAAATTAAAGTATTTGACCAAAGATACGGCACGACGTAGAGAGATTGCAAAGCGGTATTCTACAGAAATTAAAAATCCAAAGATTCAATTACCTACTTGGGATTTTGAGAATCAAAATCATGTCTTTCATTTGTATGTGATTCGTTCTAATAATCGTGCAAAACTAGAAGCATATTTGGAGCAGCAGGAGATACAGACGATTGTACATTATCCAATTCCTCCACACAAACAAGCGGCTTACAAAGAATTAAGTCACTTGTCTTTTCCTATCACAGAGCAAATGCACGAAGAAGTGTTGAGCTTGCCGATTAGTCCTGTTATGGAAGAAGAGGAAGTAGATTTTGTGATCAAAACGTTAAATAATTATGCATAAACCCTTGGTGAGTATTATTGCAGCTTCTTATAATCATGCCGCCTTTGTTGTCGAAACATTAGAGAGTATTCGCTTACAAACGTATGAAAATATAGAGTTGATTATAACTGACGATGGTTCTAACGATAATTCTGTTGCTGTAATCAAAAAATGGATTCTTCAACACAATGTTTCCTGTACTTTTCTTGTTAATGAACAGAACGAAGGGATTTGTAAGACCTTTAATAAGGGATTAGCATCTTGTAAGGGGAAATATTTTCAGGTGATTGCTTGTGATGATATTATGGTCGCTCATAAAATTGAAAGACAAGTTTATTTCCTAGAAGCCGCTACAGATAATTTGGCAATGGTGCATACGGACGCAATTATTATTGATAAGTCTAGCCAAGTCTTGCCAGAGCTGTTCAAGAATTACAAAAAAAATAAAGAAGAAAGTTATAAAAGCAATGATTTTGAGCGTTTAATTCAACAAAATCATGTTATTGCTCCGTCTTGCTTGATTCGAAAATCAGCGATGGATGCTATTGGAGGTCGTTATGACGAATCTTTATCTTATGAAGATTGGGATTTGTGGTTGCGGCTGGCTCGCAAGTTTAAATTCTTAGAAATAAAAGAGCCATTGGTTAAGTATAGACGCTTGGAGGGGTCTTTTTCTCATAATGCGAATTGGGATATTCTGATGGCAGAATCGAGTCTTAAATTATTAGACAAGCATCGAGGCATTTCTAAAGAGCTCAACAGGATGATAGACGAAAGTCAACGGGGACACATAGAAATATTAATTACAAACAACAAGGCAACTCGAAAGCAGTTATGGGTGAAACTTCGACACGAAAGAACCTTATATAGTTTGTTTTTATTCTTATGCTTAGCTGTTGGGATCGATCAAAAAAAGGCACATTTGATTAAAAGTAAACTAAAACCATAAGGGCATATTATCTTTTTTGATAGATTTAGTGTTTACGTGAATGATATTTGAAGACAGGGGCGAAAATTGGGTGGAAAAGCAAAATAAATGGCAACAATATTAGTAACAGGAGGATGTGGATATATTGGCAGTCACACGATTGTTGATTTAATCTCTAATGGATTTGAGGTGGTTTCTATTGATAATAATGTGCGTTCTAATGTGACGGTATTAAAAGGCATCGCTGAAATTACAGGCGTGAAAATAAAAAATCATAAGATTGATATTTGTGATTTGCCTGCCCTTCAATCTGTTTTTGAGGAGTATGATAACATTCAAGGATTGATTCATTTTGCGGCTTACAAAAGTGTTCCAGAATCGGTTCAAGAACCGCTAAAATATTATCAAAATAACAACAATGGGCTTTTAAATGTCCTTGCTTGTGTTAAGCAAAATCAAGTTCCAAATTTCATCTTTTCTTCCTCTTGCTCGGTGTATGGAAACGCAGCAGAATTGCCCGTTTTAGAAAGTACACCAATCGGAAAAGCAGAAAGCCCTTATGCTTACACAAAGCAGATAGGAGAGCGCATTATTCAAGATTTTGCATTGGCAGAACCAACTATTAAGCATATTTTGTTGCGCTATTTTAATCCAGGAGGATCGCATCCTAGTGCAAAAATAGGAGAGCTGCCCCAAAAAGGAGCCTATAATGTGATTCCTTTGTTGGTGGAGTCTCTACTAAAAGTACGCCCTATTTTTACGGTAACAGGAGTGGACCACAATACGCCAGATGGGAGTTGTGTTCGAGATTACATTCATGTGATGGATGTTGCCAGTGCACATACAAAAGCACTCCAATATTTGTTAAAAAATAAAGTGCCTAGTAATTGCGAGGTCTTTAATATTGGAATCGGAAAAGGAGTTTCTGTCTTGGAATTAATTGCTGCTTTTGATCGAGCAACAGGGCAAAAGATGGACTATTCTATTGGCGAAAAGCGAGTGGGAGATGTTTCTTCCATTTACGGAGATGCAACAAAAGCAATGACCACCTTAGACTGGAAACCCAAATATGATATTGATGCTATTTTGTCCACCACTTGGAAGTGGTATCAAAGTGATTCTAAAACATCTAAAATAAATTAATGCACATCGTTTTTTACATATCTCGTTTAGGGATTGGAGGGGTACAAACCTTTGTCATTCAATTAGCCAAAGAATTGATTACAATGCCAAATGTCAAAGTATCTATATTTTGCCATTATCCGGAGCAAGCAGATGTAAGCTCTAATGAGGCAATTCCTTCAGAAATTGAGCTATTGACCTTATCAAAGCAGAAATATGCGATTGTTTTAATCAATAAATTACGCAATTGGATAAAAAAAATAGCGCCTTCTTTTGATTTTAAAGAATGGTTGACGACTCGATATTTTTTGAAAATAGTACAAAAAAATAAAGTAGACATTATTCATAATAATATCCTACCTGGAGATGAAAATGTATATCGAGCACAGCAAGAATTAGGAATACCTTATATTACAACTCTGCATGGAGCGTACAAACACATTCTTAGAGAAGGTGTTTCGGAAGAAGAGAAAAGGATCTTAAAAATAACTTTGGAAAAATTATTGGCAACCGCTTCTTCCATTGTTTATTTATCGCCTGGGAATATTCGCCCCTTCGAAAAAGTGATTCCAAATCGTTCGTTTTTACAAGAAAAGCAATTTTTGAAAATTTACAATGGTTTGGCAGCACAGCAAGTTCCAAAAAAAGAGGAGAAGTGGAAGGATAAACTAATTTTTGGAATGGTGGCTAGAGGGCATGAAGAGAAAGGATGGATTGAATTGTTAGAGGTAAGTCAGGAATTGTTAACGGCTGGTTATGAGCAAATTGAACTGCGTTTGTTTGCAGATGGGGATTATCTTGCAAAACTAATGAAAACGAAAGATTGGCATCCAAATATAAAGTATATGGGAGCAACACACGCTCCTCTCACAGAAATCCTTAATTTTGACGTGGGTTTGTTACCTTCGTATTACGAAGAAATGCCTTTTACGATCATAGAATACTTGGCTTGTGGAAAACCTTCGATTGCAACTAATGTTGGAGCGATAGAAGAAATGTTGCGGGCAGCCCCAAATCAATATGCAGGAATTTTGATTCCTCTAAATGAAGCGAATAAAGCTTCTAAAGAACATTTAAAAGCAGCCATGTTAGCCTTGATAGAAGATCCTAACTTAGTGCTAAAATATGCAGAACAATCTAAAAAAGCATTCGAAAAATTCGATGTCAAAAATACGGCAAAACAATATTATAAGCTTTATCAAGAAGCAAGGTGAAAATAAGAGAAGCGCCTAGTACAGATTTTTTTGTCTTTTAATTAAAAAACATGCTTGTTTCAGTAATAATACCAACTTACAATAGATCGCATCTAATTTTGTCTATTTTAGATGCCTTAGAAGTACAAACGTTCAAAGAATTTGAAGTAGTTATTTCTAATGATGGATCAACAGACGATACCGTTCAAGTTATAAAGGCGCATCAGGCAAAGTACCCTTTTGATATTAATATATTGGATAATAAAAATGGCGGCAGATCTATTGCCCGAAACGAAGGCGTGCGCCATGCAAAGGGCGATTTATTGGTCTTTTTTGATGATGATGTGCGCCCAAATCCAAATTGTATTCAATTGCATGTTGATTTTCATGAAAAACAGGCTAATTGCATGTTGGATGGACCTGCCTTGTATGATTTAGAGGTCGTTAAAGAAAAAGGAGATTTTCAATGGTATCGTTCTAATTTGGAAATGAGTTGGTATGTCAAGAATGATGGACCTGTTAAAAAGGAGCGTGCAGGATTGGTGGGCGCCAACAAGTCGATGCCTAAAGCACTGTTTTGGGAAGTAGGAGGTTTTGATGAGCAATTAACAGATTCAGAGGATTTTGAATTTGCTTTTAGGGCGATGCATAAACACAATTACGACATTTATTTTGATTATAGAACATGGGTTTATCATGATGATTATAAAAGTTTTGAACAGTATTTAAACCGAAGATTAGAAGCCAATGGTTCTTCTAAACGCTTGGTTCGTTTATTTCCCGAAATACTAGAACATTATTCCAGCAAGTTTATTTTTAAGCCAAATAAATGGAAGCAGCCTATTTTTAATATCTTTAAAGCTACGTTTTTTCAAAAATTAACAACAACGACTTTCTTTTTGAAATGCTTTCCTCAAAAAGTCCGTTATAAATTATACGATATTATCATTACCGCAAATACATTATATAACTAAATAAGAACATTCAATGAAAACAGTCATCTTTGCGGGAGGGTTAGGCTCTCGAATTTCTGAAGAATCACATATGCGTCCTAAGCCGATGATTGAAATTGCTGGCAAACCTATTTTGTGGCATATCATGAAAATGTACCAAGCACATGGACACAACGAATTTATAATTTGCTTGGGTTACAAAGGTTATATGATAAAGGAGTATTTTATTAATTACTTTTATCATAATTCAGATATAACCGTAGACTTGGCAAACAACCAAGTGGAGGTGCATCGAACCAATTCTGAAAATTTTAAAGTAACCTTGGTCGATACAGGATTACACACCATGACCGCAGGACGTTTGCAACGAGTCGAAAAATACATTGGAGACGACGAAGAATTTATGTTAACCTATGGAGATGGTGTTTCAGATGTAGATATCAAAGCCTTGGTCGATTATCACCATACACACGATAAAATTGCAACCGTAACAACGGTTCAACCTGCTGGGAAATTTGGCGTTTTAAATGCCGATTCAGAAGGAACGGTAACCGAGTTTGTAGAAAAGCCCAAAGGAGGCGGTACTTGGATTAATGGCGGATTTTTTGTTTTAAATCGCAAAGTATTTGATTATTTAAGAGACGGAGACATGACGCCAATTATGTGGGAAGATGCTCCTATGCGTGGTTTGGTAGCAGATAACGAGTTGGTTTCTTATAAGCATCACGGCTTCTGGAAGTGCATGGATATTTTGAGAGACAAACGCGATTTGGAACGTATGTGGGACAGCGGTAAACCTGCTTGGAAAATTTGGTAAATCAATAGCCTAAAAATGGTAACAGGAATAGAACTCAAGGAATTTTTTAAAGATAAAAAGGTTTTTCTAACTGGGCACACTGGTTTTAAAGGCGCTTGGATGACCGTTTGGCTCAACAGCTTAGGCGCTGTGGTGAAAGGCTATGCTTTGGAAGCAGAAAAACCGTCGCTCTATCAAGACATCAATGGAGATGCTTTGTGCGAATCAGTGGTAGGAGACATCCGCAATCAACAACAATTGTTGGAGGCTGTGGAGCAGTTTCAACCTGATATTATTTATCACATGGCAGCACAGCCCTTGGTTTTGGATGCCTATGATCGCCCTGTTTATACCTTTGAGGTGAACGCTATTGGAACGGCTAATTTATTAGAAGCCGCAAAACGGGTTGAAGGGAAGTGTACGATTATTAATATTACAACAGACAAGGTTTACGAAAATAAAGAATGGTACTACCCCTATCGAGAAAACGATCATTTAGGTGGTTATGACCCTTATAGTGCTAGCAAGGCTTGTGCAGAAATTGTGAGTGCTTCTTACCGTTCTAGTTTTTTCAATCCCAAAGATTATACAAAACACCAAACCAGTTTGGCGACTGTTCGTGCTGGTAATGTGATTGGAGGCGGAGATTGGGCAGAAAATCGAATTATTCCAGACATTGTTCGTGCCATTAGTGAAGGAAAGGAAGTTATTTTGCGAAATCCGAATGCAGTGCGCCCTTGGCAACATGTTTTGGAGGCTTTGTACGGCTATTTATTGTTGGCAATTCGAATGGATGAAGATCCTACTCGTTTTTCAGAAGCTTATAATTTCGGACCTTTGTTTGATGAGTCTATAAGCGTAGCGTTTTTGGTAGAACAAGCGATCGAAGAATGGGGCAGGGGTTCTTACAAAGTAGAGCAGCAAGCAGGGCAATTGCATGAAGCAAAATTATTGCGATTGGATTGTTCCAAAGCGGTCAATGAATTGAAATGGTACCCAAAGTGGAATGCCAAGCAAGCCATTCAAAATACAATTAAATGGTACAAAAAAGCTTTGGATAAAAATCAAAGTCCTTTGGAAATCACCCATACTCAAATTCAAGCTTATTTGTCTTAGTTTTTGAAAAATGTACTCAAGGAAATCGAAATGCGATCAAATTAATACAAAAAAAACTTGTTTTTCCTTGAAATTAAAGGGGATAGTAGTATCTTAATTTTTCGAATTATCTCTAAAGAGACTACTTATCGACTAACAAAGCGCTAGAAAATTCCCACAGACTATGAGTACCTTAGATTCTCCAACTAGACTCAAGGCAAGAAATATTATCAATAGTACCTGGTTTAACATGGCTATTTTAGGACTAATTGTCTTGAATGGTTTGTTAATTGGGGTGCAGACCTATAGTGATGTACCTAGTTATATTCAGGTGGTACAGCTTTCCATCTTATTTATATTTTTTATAGAAGTGGTCTTGCGTTGGCATGGTCGAAGAAGCAATCGAGAATATTTTGCCGATCGTTGGAACTGGTTTGATGTCTTTATTTTGGTCATTGGAATTATTCCCGAAGTCGCAGGGATTTTCTTTACGAATATGGACGACCAGCAAAATGCGGTTTTTGCTACTCTAAGAGTCCTTCGTATTGTTCAGTTGACGCGTTCTATTCGAGCCATTGAAGAACTTCGTGTCTTAATTGGCGTCCTACTCCGCTCTATAAAATCACTCTCTTACATTGCCGTCTTGTTTTTATTGATCATGTATATTTATGCGATCATGGGAGTCACGCTCTTTAAGAATAAGCAATATAGCGAATCAGAACATTTACAGCTCACGATTAGTAACCCAGATCCTTATGGTAGTTTAGGAGAAGCCTTTTTTACGTTGTTTAGAATCTTAACAGGGGAAGATTGGACGGATTTGAGGTACAATTTATTGAAAAATGAATATACAACCAAAGCAGATGGTATGAACACTGTCCCTACGGCTTCGAATTGGGTCGTAACGACTTACCATGTTTCTTGGATGGTAATTGCTGCTTATTTGTTAGTAAACTTGGTTGTTGGAGCGATTGTAAACAACTTTCAATTAGTTTTGGATGCTCGAAGAGAAGAAGAGGAGCATTTCAAAAGTAAAAAAGAAAACCAAAATCCTCAGATTAATGAGAATCCAAATGATGGAAGGGATGATGGTAAATCTCCACCACCTAGAAGAACAACAAAACGCCCTAAAGTATAATTGGTGTAATTTGAAGATTTGAAAATTAAACCTGATTTACGCAGGAACTCTCTCATGAGCCTGCGAATAACCTTTTTTCGTTCAGTATTAAATTCATTGTTACTTATTTAAGGACTGTTTTAATGTTGAATTTTTAATGTTTGTTGTGCTATAAAGCATTCAACATTAAAAATTTAGCATTAATAATTAAGAAAATTTGATACGAGAACATAGATTTTCTGCCAGCCTAATCAATTGTTTGCGTAAATGACTTAATAAAGTGGCATCAGACCATAATTCAATCCTTGCTCTTGGCTTTTTTGAAAGGCTTTAGCAGTAGTTTGAATGGTTTCTTCCATTGGAATAAACTCATAGTCTAACTGCGACACAATTTTTTCATTGTGATAATAATAAGTAGCCTGAGAAGTACGAGCCGTTTCTTTAGAAACTAAAGGGCTGCTGCGGAAAATTTTGGAACGCAACCATTCTGCTCGCCACAATAAATTAATCATCCAAGGCGCTGCGAGTTTGTGTGGCGGTTTTTGGTTTAATGCTTTTGCCGTTTGGCTAAAGAAGGTTTGATAGGACCAGTTGGCTCCATTCAGAATATAGCGTTCGCCCGAAATGTCGCTTTCCATCAATAGAACAGCCGCACGAGCCACATCTCTAACATCCACAAAACCAGTACTGCCTTTGGGATAGTATTTGAACCCTTTGGCAACCCTCTGAATTAATTTGCAAGAACCTAGATCCCAATGTCCTGCACCAATAATAACAGAAGGATTTATAATAGCGATATTCAGCCCTTCTTGCATCCCTCTCCAAACTTCACATTCTGCTTTGAATTTACTAATCGCATAATTAGAGTTCTCCTTAGAATTTTCCCATTGTGCTGTTTCGTTGATGTGTGGTTGAAATTCTTTCCGTCCTAGTGCAGCAATAGAACTTACATGAACAAACTTTTCGATGCCTTCATAAAGTGCCGCATTCACCATATTGGCAGTTCCTTCTGCATTCACTTTCAGCATAAAGGCAGCCTGTTTTGGATCAAAAGAGATAATGGCAGCAGCGTGGTAAACCTGTTGAACGCCTTTCATGGCTGTTTCCAAAAAAGGAACATCTAAAATGTCTCCTTCTAGCCACTCTATTTGAGTTTGAATGTCTTTGACCAAATCCATCGAACTAGTCTTGCGCTTAATGGCTCTAATTTGATAACCTTTTTGCACTAAATAGCGTAAAAGGTAAGCCCCTAAAAAGCCTGTTCCACCCGTAACCAATACTTGTTTATTTGCCATAATGTTGTTTGTTCCTGATCTTTTAGAAGCTGTTAATAATAAGCAATACTTCGTGGATTTTTTGCTTTTCTATCGAAAAGTAAAAAAACATCTATGCATCTATTTGATTATCAGTATTTTAATTCCATGGCTGCTAAAAATTCACTTTGCTGATAATCAAATAGATACGATTTCTACACGAAGTATTGTAATAAGCAATTGTTATTACAACAAAAAAATAATAAGAAAAGCTAACATCTTTCTTCAAAGAATTGTTATTTTATGACTGTTGTTACTAAATAAAAAGAACAACACGTCTTTGACGACTTACATTTTGTAAGGTTTTGTTTTTAAAACAAAGGATACTTAAAATATGTTCCTTGTTTTGAATGACATTTGTTTAAGGTATGTTTAATACTCAAAACTACTAAAAAAATAATCACCTAATATGGAAATCCGTAATTTTCAAAAAACCAAAGTTTTAGCAACCGTAGGTCCATCTTCTAACAACTATAGTACGTTGCTGGGTTTGGTCAAAGCTGGGGTAGATGCTTTTCGATTAAATTTTTCTCATGGAACACATGAAGGACATTTGAAAGTGTTTGAATACATTCAGTATATTAATAAAAAATACAAAACTAATATTTCTATTTTAGCCGATTTGCAAGGACCCAAATTAAGGGTTGGAGAAATCGAAAATGGAAAAATGCCGCTTAAACAAGGAGATATTCTAACGTTTGTCAACGAACCTTGTATTGGCAACAGCGAAAAAATCTACATGAGCTACAAGCAATTTGCTCAAGATGTAAAAGTAGGTGAAAAAGTCTTGATAGACGATGGAAATGTTCAGCTTCTAGTAAAGGAAACCAATGGCACTGATGAAGTGAAATTAGAGGTTTTGTATGGCGAGTTCTTATCTTCCAGAAAAGGCGTGAATTTACCACAAACCAATGTTAGTTTGCCGTCTTTAACAGAAAAAGACCTTAGAGATTTGGACTTTATTCTAGACCACGACTTCAATTGGATTGCTCTGTCTTTTGTTCGTTCTCCTAAAGATATTCACGATTTGCGCAAGCGCATCAAAGCAAGAAATTCTAGAGCAATGATTATTGCTAAAATAGAAAAACCAGAAGCGATTGAAAACATTGATGACATCATTGATGCAACAGATGGCGTTATGGTTGCTCGGGGAGATCTGGGGGTAGAAGTACCCATGCAACGTCTACCTACTTTGCAGAAAATGATCGTTGAAAAATGTATCAAAAAAGCAAAACCTGTTATTGTGGCAACGCAAATGATGGATTCAATGATTAAAAATCCAACGCCTACTCGTGCCGAAATTATTGATGTAGCCAATGCCGTAATTGATGGCGCTGATGTGGTTATGTTGAGCGGTGAAACGGCTATGGGAATTCATCCTATAAAAGTGGTGGAGGCGATGAATGACATCATTGCAGAAGCAGAAAAAATGGACAGCGTTTATTACAAACATTTGACGCCTTCTGAAAAATCTGATTCTTTCTTGTCTGATGCTATTTGTTATAATTCTTGTCGAATCGCTCGCCAAGTGGATGCCAAGTGTATTATTGGAATGACCAAGTCGGGGTATACGGCATTTATGGTCTCTAGTTATCGCCCAAAACCAAGTATTTTTATCTTTTCATCGGATGAAAATATGTTAAATACCTTGAGCTTAGTCTGGGGGATTCGTTGTTTCTATTATGATAAATACACCAGTACTGATGATACCATTAAGGACGTTCAAAATCTTTTGGTAGAAAGCGGACACCTCAAAGCAGGCGATATTGTTATCAATACAGGATCAATGCCTTTGCATGAGCGTAAGAAGACAAATATGTTGAAAATATCAGTTATTGAGTAGGTATTTACTTTGGTTCTTTGACAACTCTCCTCACGCAGTAAATCGTGTGATAGTATTCTAAGGACTACCTTTATTAAACTATATGAGTCGTAAGTCCTAAGTAGAAAGTCGTATGTTTTCTTTTGATAATAAACGACTTACGACTTCCTACTTAAAACTTATATCCCAATTCATAGCTGTTAAAAAATAGTCTATGTTTTAAACTCCACACGAGTTGCAAAAGAACCTTAACTTTTAACCCTTGACGATACAAAAAATAGATTATTATGAAAAGAGGAGATAATGGTCCGCAAGTTAAAACGCTTCAATATAAGCTGAGAAAAGTGTTAAATCGAAGTCTTTCTATTGATGGAGATTATGGACCTTCCACCGAAAAGGCGGTTCGTTTATTTCAAGATTTGTACAGTTTGACGGTAGATGGACATGCTGGTTCAAAAACACAGGCAAAACTAGATGCTGTTTACAAAGCTATGTTCAAACAAAACTCTGAATTATTGCATTTTGGCAAACGGAGATTTGTGGTTTTTGTAGATGCTGGGCATGGTGGAATTGATGAAAAAGGCAAATATGTTACTCCTGGCAAACGGGCGTATCACAAGGACGAACGAATGCACGAACGGGGGCATTATTACGAAGGATTTGAAAATCGTTTGATTGCAGAAGGCTTTATCGAAGCTTGTACAGCTGCTGGGATTATGTGTGTTAGAACCTATCATCCTTATAAAGATACTTCTTTGTCAGATCGTACAGAATTGATTAGGAGTTGGTTGCGTAGAGGTTATTATGGTTACTTGCATTCTTTTCATTCAAATGCGATTTCAAGTAGCAATTCTGCGGCTAAATTAGATGCGACTCGTGGGTATATGGTTTTTAATACTAGAGGGAATAATTTCTCTGATAAAATTGCCAACCAACATTTTCGACACGTAAAAGAAACCGTGGGAGATGCTTGGAAGTACCGAACGCAAACCAGCAGTGATGGAGATGTTGATTTTGAAGTGAATTTCCAAATTTTGAGAGAAACAGATTTGCAAGAGTTTTATTGGTTTGGGGCCATTTTGGACGAATGGGGTTTTCATACATCCAAAACAGATACTAAATTTATCATAGAACCAGAAAATAGAATCAAGCGAATTCAAGCTTGCCTTAAAACTGCTCGATGGGTCAAAAAAGGCTTGGATGAAGTGATTAATCCATAGGTATATTTAGATTTCAGATCGCTTTGCTCTTAGATTTTAGACTAAAAGCTAATTAATAGACTTTTAGACTAAAAGAGAAGCGGTCTAAAATCTAATATCTAAAAATTAGTTAAGAGCTACTTAGAATTATAAAATCCGTAGGATTTGCCAGAGAAGGAAATCGTTTAAAACAAAATGGCAGTCACCTCAATAGTGGCTGCCATTTTGTTTTAATATTGACCTAATAAAAGTCATTTATTTTTTAGTCAAAT
>CALDEP010000403.1 GCA_937942475.1 uncultured Aureispira sp. | reverse complement strand
AAGAGTTTTCAAAGAACGAAATTTTATTATTCAATGTACAACAACTAGCAAAAAAATACACTGACTAAGGGCTTTTCACTAACCTACCTCTTTCATCAACACTTCTGCAATTTTAAAATCTATAAGATCATCAATATCTATAGAAGCTCTTTTAGGCATCAAATATTTCTTCATCTGCAATTTTTGATAGCCAAGTTCTAATAATTTACTCGTTCTAATCACATAAACAGCCCCATTTAACTCATATACAATGGGACAATCCTGTCGACGAGTAAAAACGCCTTTTTTAGATTTTTCTAAAATCCCTGTTTCATTTTCTTGAAATAAAACATAATAAGGATTCGCATCCGTTTCTTTGACCGAAACGACTAAATTTACGTCCTCCTCCATCAATTCTATGGCTTCTTTTATATGAATTGCTTTTCTCAAAGGAGAGGTGGGTTGCAACAAGACAACAAATTCATACTCTATTCCTTTGCTTTTGTAATAATTTAAAGCATGAATTAGAACACTTTCTGTTGTCGCTGTATCTGATGCGATTTCGTCTGGTCTCAAAAAAGGCACTTCTAGTCCAATTTCTTCGACTACTGCCTTAATTTTTTCAGAATCTGTCGAAACGCAAACATCCTCTTTACTAGCAACCTTTAAAGCTTCTACTATAGAGTAATAAATCAAGGGCTTACCAGATAGAAGTTTGATATTCTTATCAGGAACCCCTTTCGATCCTCCTCTAGCTGGAATTATATATAAAATTTTTGGATTACTTACCACTGTTTTAGGCTTTAGATCTATCAATACTGAGCAACAAATTCCGAGATACAAGTGCATATATAATCAACCTCCAAAGCCGATAAATTAACCGAAGAAGGTAAACTCATCCCTGCTTCTGAAATGCTTTTAGAAAGTTCAAAAGCATCCTTGGGGCCATAATTTACATAAGGCGGCATGACATTTAAAGGAAAAAAGATGGGTCTAGTTTCTACCCCTTTTTCATTTAAGAAATTCATCAAATCTTGACGCTTAAAAGGCGCATTTTCTTTGACTAAGAAAGTATACAACCAATATGAATTGGTGACATTTTCTCTTTTAGCAGGAATTTGAAAGAAAGCATGTTGTGATAAGGTGGCATTATATTTTTGGGCTAATTCTTTTTTGGAATTCACAAAATGATCCAAGCGCTCAAACTGAGCGACACCTATTGCTGCTTGCAAATTGGTCAGTCGGTAATTAAACCCAACATAGTCGTGCCAATACCTTCTTTCTTTGCTCATGCCATGATCTCGCAAAACAGCGCCTTTTTCCGCTACAGCAGGATCTTTAAACAAAACCATCCCGCCTTCTCCTGTCGTAATGGTCTTATTACCATAAAAACTAAAGGTTGCAGCATCTCCAAAAACGCCCAAAGGTCTCCCCTCGTAAGTAGACCCCAATGCCTCGGCACAGTCTTCTACCACCAATAAATCATGTTGATTTGCAATCCGCATCACCTCATTCATATCACAGGCTTGTCCATACAAATGAACAGGCATAATCGCTCTTGTCTTAGGCGTAATCAGTGCTTCTATTTTGCTAACATCAATATTGAGTGTCTCTGCTTCTATTTCAGCTAGCACAGGAGTTGCTCCTGTATAAATAATGGCATTGATGGAAGCCGCAAAAGTCATATTAGGAACAATCACTTCATCCCCTTCTCCAATATCAAGCGCAGCCAAAGCTAAATGCAAGGCGACGGTTCCATTACTAACCGCTAGCGCTTCATAATTCTCATGATAATCATGGAACAAGGCTTCAAATTTGCGAACATATTTCCCTTGAGATGAAATCCAATTCGTTTTGATACATTCGGTCAAATACGTCAATTCATTTCCTTCCAACAAAGGAGAGGCAATTGAAATGCGTCTTAATCTATTTAAAGAAGCATAATCCACTACTTCCCCTTTATCGTTTAGAAGCGGTATGATTTTGATTCTATTGTTCAAATGTTCCAAAATTATCGAATTATCAGAACTAGAAGGCAGCGATACAAAATCAGCATTCATTACATTGGTAACGGCTGTTTCTAAATTCATTTCTGAAAGTAAAAATCGTCTGACATCGCCATCTGTTAAGACACCTAATATTTGATTGGCATCGTCTACAATAAACAAAACTCCAGAGCCACTTTCATCTAAACAATGAAGGGCTTCTCTCAAATTTGAGCTTTTATTAATAATTAAGTCTTTAATTTCCATCTCCTATTAATAATTTTAATTGCGCTTTAATTTCAATCATTCCTAAAGATTTAACTTCTAACACGTGTACATAGTTTCTAAACTCGTCAAAGTAGTCTAAAAACCAATAATCTTCAGGTAAAGGTAAATTATTATCTTTTGTGCCGTCATTATCACTATGGTGAAATGCTTTGACAAAGGGCTTTATTTTTTCAAATTCTTCGTTCAAATCCAAACCAAGCGTCTGACAGCTTACTTTAAGATGTGCCGTATCCAACAACAAACCAAGTCGATCGTGTGTGATGGTTTCAAACAGCCAACTAATCTCTTCAAATTCAGTGCATAATAAAAAATTAGTCCCATCATAATTAAATGGTGCGACTACATTATTCTCAATAAAAAAATCCATCTCCAAGTCCTCTGCTAGAATCAATATTTCTTCTATAGATGCAATGAAATGTTTTTTATTTTCTTCCTTATTCAAATGATCAGGAACCGCTATTTTCTTGCCTAATTCAGCAGGATTAGGATCCACACAAAAACCTGCATGAGCAGCATAAAAAGGAGAAGCACTTGCTTTCGCTAAATGCAAACCATTTTTACAATGATCTATAGACGTGCGTCTTATTTTCTCATTAGCACTTGCCAAATTGACAACAAAGGGAATCTCAGGTGCAGGAAAATAGTTGTGTGGCATTCTAACAAACTTACTTTCTTTATAAATTTGTTCCATGTCTTTGTGATAAGGCATAGCAGAACTAAATTCTAAATTAATCGCCTCCTTTTCACAAAACGCCACAAGCGCTTCTATGGGTTGACCAAGAAAAGCCAATGAGCTAATATATATATTTGAATCCATTTATTGTTTTAATCGTTTCATCAGAATAACCGCATCATTTAATTCTTTAACCAAGTCAAAATTCAACTTATTATACAAAGATACGGCTGCTAAATTGTCTTTATCAACCGCTAAATGTATTTCTGGCAAATTACTTTCGTCTGCATACGTCAGCAAATAATCCATTATTTTTTTTCCAAAGCCTTTGCCCGTATAGCCCTCAATTAGGGCAATCCCCAACCAGGTTTTTCCCCCTTCATCATCTAGGTGTCCATAACCAATAGGTTTGTCGCCAACGAATCCGAGCAAGGTCAATTTATGATTGTCTAAAATCTCTATTGGGCGCTTATCAAAATAACGAAACGTTTTGATCGAACTACCAGCAGCAGCAATAAATTGCTGCAACACCACGGCATCCAATTTAGTAATTCGTTTAATTGAGAACTCTCCTACCATACGATACAATTATAGTCTATTGATTCATCTAATGCCAAGGATTTAGAGACTTTTTTCCCAATGACCGTTTCCAGCATATTAATAGGAATGCCTTGCAATGGTCTTTTGAAACCGATGTGTGCTTTAGTCAGCACGGCACCTGCTTCAATGGGTTCTATAATCACCATACCTCGCTTCATGCCCAAACTATTATCCAGCTCAATCTGAGAAGGTTTTTTCACCTTACTTCCTAGAGACAATTCGATGTTTCTAATCCCATCTACCAAGTCTTTGAATTCAGAAGGCGTCAAGGAACAAGAGTGATCGGGACCTTCCATGTTTTTATCTAAGGTAAAATGCTTTTCCACCACTTCTGCGCCCAATGCAACAGAAGCAAAACAAGCAAAATTATTCGTCACATGATCTGAATAGCCCACTCTTACGCCACAAGCATCCTTAATGGATTGCATGGCTAAGATATTAGCATCTTCTATTTTAGAAGGATAATTTGTCGTACACTGTAAGACAATAATATCTTCATTTCCTTCATTTTTAATCGCTTCGACTGCATTAAAAACATCTGCCAAGGTTCCCATTCCTGTAGAAACCAGCATGGTTTTATTTTTTCTAGCAACGGCACGCAAAAAAGGCAATTCAGTCAACTGCCCAGAAGCAATTTTGTAGGTACTGATGCTATCAAATTGCTCTAGAAAATCTAGGTCTTCCAAATTGTAAGGTGTAGACAAAAAGTCAATGTCCAATTCTTTGCAATAAGCAATCAAATCTTGATAGGCTTCAAAGTCCAGTTCTAGTTTTTTCAACATCTCGTACTGGCTCTCTGCTTTGTCAGTAACCTCCAATTGATACTTCGCCTTAGGAGAGGTTTTTGTTACAATTTGAGACGCTTTGAAGGTCTGAAACTTGACACAATCAGCGCCCGCATTTTTAGCTTCTTCTATTAACTTTTTTGCAAGAAGTGGATCACCATTATGATTCACACCTGCCTCTGCTATGATATACGTTCTATTATCGTTTCTTTTCATTATCAATCTTGTCTTTCATTGAAGTTGTTTAAGAATAGTATTGTGTTAAAAAAGAGTACTCATTTAGAATATTAGCCTATTTTTAAACAACTTCATTATCATCTAATCCATAGAATGCACTAAACAGCCTTTAGAACCTACTCAAAGTAATTCATAACGACATAACCGCCTTCTTTTAAGTACTGCTCTTTCTTCATCAGTTTAAGATCACTTTGCATCATATCTTTTACCAAGGAAGCCAAATCATGCTCAGGAATCCAGCCCAATTTTTCATTGGCTTTGGTTGGATCACCAATTAACAATTCCACTTCTGTAGGACGGAAATATTTAGGATCAACCGCCAATACTTCTTTACCTATTTCTACTTGATAATCTGGATTTGAACAAGATTTAACATAAGCTTTTTCATCCACTCCCTCTCCTTTGAACTCTAGTTCAATACCAACTTCACCAAAGCTCATTCGGACAAAATCTCTTACTGTAGTGGTTTTTCCTGTAGCAATGACCCAATCTTCGGCTTCATCTGCTTGCAAAATCATCCACATCATACGCACATAATCCTTTGCATGTCCCCAATCTCTTTTAGCATCCATATTTCCTAAATAGAGTTGCTCTTGTAGTCCTAATGCAATTTTAGAAGTTGCTCTGGTAATTTTTCTAGTAACAAATGTCTCGCCACGCATAGGAGATTCATGGTTAAAAAGAATCCCATTACAGGCATACATTCCATAAGCTTCCCGATAATTGACCGTAATCCAATAAGCATACATTTTGGCTACCGCATAAGGCGAACGAGGGTAAAAAGGAGTCGTTTCCGATTGTGGAACTTCTTGTACTTTTCCATACAGTTCAGAAGTGGACGCTTGGTAAATTCGGACTTTCTTTTCCATACCTAATAAACGCACGGCATCTAAGATTCTAAGCGTTCCCAAGCCATCGACATTCCCAGTGTATTCTGGTGTTTCAAAAGAAACATGAACATGGCTCATTGCCGCTAGGTTATAAATCTCATCAGGTTGAATTTCTTTTATTAGGCGGGTAATATTCGTACTATCTGTCATATCCCCATAATGCAAAAAGAAATTGCGATTGTCAATATGTGGATCTTGATAAAGATGATCAATTCGATCGGTATTAAACAAAGAAGATCTTCTTTTCATTCCGTGGACTTGGTATCCTTTTTTTAACAAAAATTCACTCAAATAGGCACCATCCTGTCCTGTTACTCCAGTTATAAAGGCTACTTTCATAAGATATATTTGTCTGTTTTTTTATTTGCTATTTGAGTTAAAACCTAGAAATCATTTAGAATAATACTTCGTAGATTTTTTTGTATAAATGATTGCCATCACTATATGTAAAATTACTGTTTTCTTTAGTCAAATCCAAATATTTTTTTGATAGAAGAATTGCCGCTTTTTTTTTAGAATCAAAAGCTAGTCTTCTCCTTTTTTTTGATACAATAATTCTTCCGTTTCTCTTTGAGAAAGCTTCAAATATTGAATGGTTTTAATACGAGATTGTAACCCTAAAGTTGGGGATTTATAGACTTATTTCTTGCAATATGGATACTGCAAAAAATAAATCGACACCAAATTGCTTCGATGTCGATTTATTATTCAGGAAAAATTCTCCTATTTTGCCTTTCAGCCTGTATTTAGGCTGATTTTAGGCTAAGGCAATCAAGAAAAAAATCCTTATGAGGGTGGATTACGCTTGATCTTGTAAAGGCTTGCACCTGTTGTTTTTTTATATTCTATAAGCTCTAGACCCAATTCTTTTATCTCTTCTAAGATATAGGCTTCATCATCTTTTTTTCGTTTTGACAAAGGATAGACATGTGAGAACACCATCCAAGAACTATCTTTGACGACTAAGTCTATAGGTGTATAGTTTGAGCTATTAAATGATCCCCACTTCCCTTGTGTTATATTTTTATTGCTTTTAATCTTTGGAAAACGATGCCTGTAGTATTCCATTTGTCGCTCACAGCCTCGGTACAGATAGATCTGATCTTCCGGATTTACTTGTTTTTCTAGTTCGCTCAATATGGGTCTTATCTCATCTTTAGCAATAGGCAAGGCTTTTAAATAGAGCGGCACTAAATTAACCATCGCAAAAAAAGGTAGTGCTAAGAGCAAGTAGTTTTGATTCATTTTCTCGTATACAAATGCAATTCCTTGAACGTATAGTAAAATCAAAAATGGGCACAAGTAGAGCACTAATCTCGTTTCAAAAGGATATAGTTTTAGTCCTGAAAGTATAAAATGGAGCGAGATTAAACCAATTATCATAAACAGAATATCCAATCTTCCTTTTTTGATAAAACTCCAAATTCCAAATAAAGAAAATACAAAAGGAACAAACCACAAAGCATGATACCCTAGTACTTTGAAAAATAATAGTTTGATTTTTTCTGCTATAAAAACATAAAAACTAGCACTAAATAGATCAACTGGAAGAAAGGCTTCATAGTTGCTCCAATAATCAAACATAAAAGATCGATTCGTATTATTATGAATAAACAACAGGTAATAGCCGCCAAAGAAAAGACACCAACTCGCACCAATAAGACTAATTGGCAGTAAGTTACGAGACTTTTTATAATCATCGAAAAAACTATACAGTCCAAAAATTGCTAGAACCATAATAGCAACATTAGAACAAAAAATAGAAAGAATTCCTGTAAGCAAATAAGACAGTTTATTCCTAAAACTTTTGTTCTCTTTATAAGATAAAGCAACCCATGCAATCAGTATCGTAAACATAACATCTGAAGCATACTGCTTGGCATCTATTCCATAATAAATAAGATTAAGATTTGTACTAAAAATAGCACAGGCTAGTAGTATGGCAATCTTATCTTTAAATATTTTAGCACTAAGTAAATAAAACAAATAAATACTTAATAAAAAACAGCCAAAAGGATATAAGCGAAAAACCCATTCGCTGGACCCCAACAGCTCCATAATGGTTTTTTCCATCAATAAAAACCCAATAGGAGCAATTTGATAATGTTTTAGCGGCAAAAATAAATCGCTATAGCCACCTCCTATAAAGTTTATAATGATATTGGCTTCGTCTGAACGTAAGCTACGATTGTTGAAAAAATTATAGAAACTAACGATTAGACCAATTATTATTATGGCATAAAGGACAACCGTACAAGACTTTCTAATCATTATCTTTTTTATTATTATTAATAAAATAAAATACAATTAGTCCTATAATAATTAGCCATAAACCTATAGAGACACCACCACTAATCGTTTTACCTACACTAATAGACGTCGGGCTATAAATCATCTTGATTTCGTGTTTCCCCGCAGGAATTTTTAATCCTCGTAGTAGATAATTCGTCTTAATTGGTTTTTGATCTATTCCCTCACCATCTATATAGACATTCCAACCTTTAGGCGTGTACATTTCTGAAAAGACAGCAAAACGGTCTTTGCCTATCTCCGCCTGATAAGTCATAGTATCAGGGTGGTAAGATTCCAAATAAATCTTATCGCCAGGAGAGTACGTATCATTTAAGCCTTTTACATAATCGCTATATTCGTCCTGAACAACAGCTTCAAGCGTAGGATTTAGCGCATCAAGTGCTTGGAGTTCTTCATCTGCATTTTTGACAATATTAACCTTGTTTACAAACCAAGCATTGCCTAAAGCAGTAGGGTTATCCATAATACGTTCTGGGCTCAATAGGATATATTTCACATTGAACATATTCATTAGGTTACTATGCTTTTGGAGCGCTACATCACGATAATCCATTCTATAGTGATTCCACACCTCTTGATAAAGCAAGGGTTTTGCAGCAAAGTAGCCTCCCATGCTCTTATGAAAAGCACTAGTAGCCGCATTTTGACTCGGTCCTCTTCCTGTTGAATAATCAACTACTCTATAGATTGATTTATCTTTTAGAATATCTTGATCGGCTTTTGTTGGTACCATTTGTGCTTTTCTTGAAGGAGAGAACTTTTCGTAAGAATCTTCATTCAAGTATTCTTTATTAACAAGATTCAAATCTAGACAACCTAAAACAATCAGTAATAAGGTAGCAATTGATAAAGGCAGTTTTTGTTTTGCATAAGCAAACAAGATAGCTCCTGTTGCAAGTATAAATCCAACAGCCTTAAAGATATCTGTTTGTGCTAGATTAGCTCTATCTTCTAGGACAGCAGCCAATAGTTTTGGACTAGTTTGAAATAAAATCTCATCATTTGGAGAAGACAAACCAAATAGCTTAATGTATAAATAAAGAAACAAAGATATTCCAAGACCAATAGCAGTAGCTAAAATTACATATCCACTCTTAGATACTGTTTGCTTGATTTTTGGTAATAATTTCGCAGACAAAGTATCCTTATATTCTTCTGACTTAAAGTTAATAAACTCTAACATCCCTAAGCCTATAATTAGAATAACAATAGGTTGTGCTACTAATAAAACCATCTTGACGTCTCTAAATTTCGAGTAGAATGGAAAGTAGTAATACATTAAATCATTAAAAATCTCAAAGTGTTTTCCCCATGATAATATCGCAAAGAAAAGTAAAATACTAGAAAATGCCCATTTGGTTGGACCTCTCAATAATAGCAAAGAGAAGATTAATAAGAAACAAACAACAACCCCAAAATACATTGGTCCTCCACAGATGGTTTGGCTACCTCGATACTGTCGAGTGTAACGACCAACAATGTCTCCCATAAATTGTTGTATATCTTTATCGCTTTTAGCACCTGCTTTTTTAGCTGAATTGACTATTTCTTGTTGTATCGCTGGATTTGAAAAAGCAGCCTTAGTTTTGCTACCTTCATCTCCATAAAATGATTTAGCCTGTGTACCACCATAAAAATTAGGAAACATAAGCGTTGCCGTTTCCATTTTTTCAAAACTCATCCCAAAGACATAATCCCAAGGCAATCCAGTACTAGCATCCTTGGAAGATTCTTTGGGAGCAGCACTAGACGGATTTACTTTCGTTAGTTCCGACTTTCCTCTTGTTGACATTTGGCTGTATTCATAAGTAGACCAAAAGCCCCCTAAATTGGTCGCAAGACCTAATAAAGTAGCAACAATTATAGCTCCTGATGATTTTGCAAATGGAAGTAATTTCTTTTGTTGAAGGGCATCTATAAAATAAAAAAGTCCAATTAATCCTAAAGCAAAAAAGGTGTAATAGGTGATCTGAATATGCCCCCGCATGATACTATAACTGATCCCTGTTGTAAAGATCAAGGCACCTGTTATTCGGTTCTTTTTGTAGGTATAAATAAAAGCAGCTATGAGCAAGGGGGTTACTGCCAAAACATCCATTTTCCCTGTATGCCCTGCTTCTATAAACAGGGAATTGGAGGTAAAAAATGCCAATAATATAGATAAGCCTATTGCCAATGCATAGGGAACATTTAGTAAAATTAGCCCTATGTAACAAAGCACCATTATGAGCAAGAGTGTTCTAATTTCTTTTTTTGCAATGGAAGATAATCCTTTACTAAAATACGTACCCAAATAATTTGTGTTATCTCCTCTTAATATGGCGGTAGGCATTCCTCCAAACATACTATTTGTCCACCTTATAATGCGATTCTCTTCCGCTTTATAATCTAATATTTCTTTTTGCATCTGAAGGGCTTGCACATTATCATGTTGTCGTAAAGACTTGCCATCAAAAGCAATTGGTTTGAAGAACAACATAGAAACTAGAAGTAATATAACATAAGCACCAAGATGCTTGATAATACTAGTCACTAAAGGATTTTTAGAACTAGGCGTATTATTATTTTTTGTATCCATTATAATTTGGGTGTAAGTATATTTTAATAATATTTCGTGGATTTTTTGTTTTTAGCTTCGCTGATTCTTCGAGTTCTATCGAGAAAACCCAAGTAAATTGGAGACAGGAAAGCAAAAAACATCTATGCATCTACTTGATTTCTACACAAAGTATTGTTTTAATCTAAATCTGTATTTAAAATGCTCAAAGAAAAATAACGCCTGTCCTTTGTCTTACAAATACAAACAGGCTATTATTTCTATAATTTCGTTTTTTTTAGAAAATGCTTTATCCTCCAATAATCATTTGATTGTTAAACTACGGCAAAATTGCTCTTACCTTGTCCATCTCCCTTAACAAACACGCAATTAGAGGTAAAAAAGTGGGGATTAGTTGATTCCATTTATGGTTGAATGTTTGGTAAGAAGGTAATTTAAGAAACCAATCTTATAGCTACTTTTTAGCCTAATTATGGAATAGATTTAAGCTTGTATTTTTCTTCTTCAATCATACTAAAAATAAAAATCGTCCATAACGCTTCATCTGTAAACTCTAGGTGAATTGTTGTTGTTAAATCTTTCAAAATGCGCGTGAAGTTTCTTATTATAGCGTTCACAGATACAGTAATAGAGGGTGATTTTTTTTTTAATAGCTACTTTTAAATAAGGACCTCTTAGACTGCTTCTACATTTTTCTATTTCAATTCTTTTTTCGCATTTTTAGTATATTTTTATCATTTCAGCCAAAATATAGTTTTTTTGTGTAAAAAGCAAAAAACTCCTTTGTTATGCAAGCACATCAAATCAAATTTCCTCGAACGGCGCATTACTATACTTTAGGAAAACCTTCTAAAACAACTAAGAAATTCTTTATTGTTCTACATGGATATGGGCAATTGGCCAGTCAAATTATCCATAAATTTAGCGATTTGGAGGACGACGCTTTTATCCTTGCTCCAGAAGGTTTTTCTCGTTTTTATTGGAATGAAAAAAAAGGAATTGTTGGAGCGTCTTGGATGACAAAGGCAGATCGTTTGTCAGAGATTGAGGATTATTGCAACTACATTGAACACCTTTATTATCAATATAAAAATCAACTGCCAGAAGATGTAGAAATTAATATTCTAGGCTTTTCTCAAGGGGGTGCAACTGCTGTGCGTTGGATGGAACGCAACCATCCTAAGTTTGACAACCTCATCTTGTGGGGAGCCGCCTTTCCTACAGACTTGAGTTACCTTCCAATGAAGGATTATTTACAGGACAAAAAACTATATGTTGTTTATGGAAAAGACGATGAATATTTAAGCGCAGAAAGAATAAAAATGCACGATATGTTTACGCAACAACAAGAACTTGAATTTGAGATGATTTGGTTTGAGGGCAAACACGTGATTGACCGAACCGTTCTAAACGAGTTGGTGCAACGACTTTAATTCAGATAAAAAAAGATAGCAACCATTTTCGGAATGGTTGCTATCTTTTTTATAAAAATTTAGTACTAAAATCCTAAGATTATTTAAAACTCCAATCGTATCGATCGACTTTTAGAAGGCATTCTTTGAGCAAGTCAATACCATTTCTAATATCCGTTTTGTCCGACATTTCAATCACTTGATGCACATTACGACAAGGAATAGAAATACATCCTGCAATGGCGCCATTGATTCCTCTACGTTGGATTCCTGCGGTGTCCGTTCCTCCTGCTGGCAAGACTTCTGGTTGCCACTTAATGTCGTTCTTATCGGCTGTTTCTTTCATAAAAGCAACCATTCTATAGTCACAGATGGTCGAACTATCCATAATTTTGATGGCACAACCTTTTCCTAAAGAAGTAATTCGTTCGTGTGCTTGAGAACCAGGCACATCAAAGGCAATGGTTACATCTATTCCAAATCCAAAATCAGGATTTACTTGTTGAGCAGCAACACTTGCGCCTCTAATTCCAACTTCTTCTTGAACAGTAAACACGCCATAGACATCATAAGGAACAGGCGTGTCTTTCAATTCTCTCAACGTTTCGAAAAGCATATAAACAGCCAAACGATTGTCCAAAGATTTTGAATTAACACAGTTACCCATTTCAATCAATTCTCGTTCTCTAGTAATAGAATCACCGACACTAATCAAGGCTTCTACTTCCTTTTGACTCATTCCTGTATCAATGAAATAGTCCTTAATCTCTAGAGGTTTCCCTCTTTCCGCAGCCGTTAACAGATGAATTGGCTTACAGCCCATACAACCGATAACATCTTCTTTACCATGAACGATAACGCGTTGAGCCGTTAATGTTTTAGGGTCAAAACCACCTAAAGTATGAAAACGGATAAAACCGCCTTCTTCGATATGAGTCACAATGAAACCAATTTCGTCCATGTGTGCTCCAATCATCACTTTTTTTGCATCTCCTCCTTGCTTCGTACCTTTTTTGACTGCATATACATTGCCCATCGCATCCGTATAAACATCATCCACTAGAGGGGCAATCATTTCCATTATTACAACACGCAAGCGCTGTTCAAAACCAGGAGCCGCAGGGATTCTACAAAGCTCACTAAGCAAGGCAACATCAATCATTTTATTTTATATTTATATGGTCATTTACATTTTAGTACAAAAAACAAATAGCACAGTAATTTAAAAGCATCATATACACAAACGCTATTCAACATAAAATGTATTTCTAAGAAGAACAAAATAAGCAAAAAAACAACGCTCTAACGAATTATAATTCATCTCTTTTGTTTTTATTTTGTTAAAACTAATCTTTCTAAGATTCACAGCAGCAACAACAAATAAATCTTATTCTTCTATTCTTTGTTTATTTTTTACATATTGGTGAACCCTATACCTTGTTATTAAGAGATAAAGAAACGTTATTAATCCATTAAAAACCATAAAGCCCCAAAAAACCGTTCTCCAAAGGTAAACCATGTTTTCTATGTACTCCCTAAAAATTATTCTACCATAGAATAATATTAAAAAAAGATCTGTTAAAACGACTCCTATAGCAACTACATTCACCCACAATGGAAATCCATCATAGTAGTCCCATCTATCATTTTTAGATTCATTTCTAAACCACAAGGTATAAATAGTTGGTAACACAAAAAACAACAGCAATAAACTACACTCTAAGAGACCTGAAAACCTTATTAAAGACAGACACAAAACAAATAACATATGGAGACAAAAAAATAGTGTCAGAGTTTCCATAAACCTTAGAAATAAAGTTCTTATCAAGAACGTCCCCTTCCTTCTTCATCAAATAGATCAATCATTTCCTGTTCCAGCTTTAACTCCATCTCCTGTCGTGACAGCACGTCGAGTAGGATAAGCAAAGTCCATGTCTCCATTTTTAGGATCATTAAAATGATCTAAGATTTTTTCCCAAAGATAACTGGTTGTATTTCTACGTCTTTTGGGTTCACAGAGATAACGCATGGTCAACAATACACCACTTGCCTCCACCTTGGTATAAACAATGGGGGTTACTTTATGATAATAAATCAGGTATTGTCCCGATGCGGATTGCAATTCTTTTTTGGCGTGTTCGCTTACTTTTGGAGCATGTTCGTTGAGCGTTTCTTGCAAAATTCTTTTGCATTTTTTCCAATCGCTTTCAAAAGTAACCAAGACTTGAATTTCGTTCCAAATATAGTCCAAGCCTTCGTTATAATTTGCCAAAGGAGCTTTAAATATTTTGGAATTGGGGATGTGTATAATTCGCCCTGTACTCTGCTCATCTCCCACCCAGTTCCCAACTTCAACAATCGAAAATTGAAATAAATTAATGTCTACCACATCGCCAATTTGATTTTCGACTTGGATGCGGTCCCCCACTTTAAAGGGTTTCTGAAGCAAAATAAAATACCAGCCTGCCATATTCACAATTGGATCTTGAAAAGCAATCGCCAAGCCAGCAGACAACAAGCCTAAGTAGGTAGCAAAATCGCCAAAACTATTTGCCCAAACCAAGGCAACTCCAATCATACCAACTAAATAGATGGTATAATTGGCGCTTTTTCGCCAAGTATAACGCATCGCTAAATCACTCTGCAACTTCATGATAGACCGAGTAACTATCCGCTGAATTGCCCACAAGAGAATAATTAATACAATGGTTGTTATAACCTTATTTTCTATTTCTGTCAGTCCACCAAAAAACCGCTGAAACCATTCTATTATTGTGTTCATTTTTTGAGCTTAATCGCAAGTACAATTATATTTATTTCCCAAGTCAATTACAGTGATAATAATCGGGTTATCACATTCGCCTACAATAACACGAACATGTTGACGATCCCTAGTTGTTCCCTCATAAGCAATGGAAGCACATCTTCCAGCCTCCGCAGGTTTGTTTTTCCTATAGTTAATAAGGTCTTGATCAATCACCTCTTGAATTTCAAAAGCATCGATTTCTCGACAGCCCATTCGACAACGAGCGTGTTTTGTAATCACTACTTTCTTTCCTTGATAATTCAAATCTCTTTCTGTAAAATCTGCTGAAGCAATCGGTGCTGCTGGCTCCTCTGTTCTTTGAGGGCTTGGTTCACCTGTTGTTCCATTATCTTGGGCTGCTCCAGGATTTGTAGTTTGTGTTCCCGTCGGATTCTCCGCAACATCTCCATGTTCTACACCATATTCACAACTAGTCAATAAAAGGAGTACAATTGCCCCGACCATCGCTATTCTAAAATAAGGATGTAGTAGATATTTTTTTATCATCATTGTTTATTATTATTTTGGTAATAAAATCACTTCAATATGTCTAAGATACAAGTAGTTCCTTGATTTTTTGTTTTTGTATAAAAAAAACTACCCTTACTCTATCTAAATCCTGCATTGAATAATACAATTCTGCCCAACATTATATTAGCCAAATCCGAAAAACACTTGCTTTTCTACAATTTTTTTTGTATAATTGCCGTTTGTTTCCCGAGTCTCCAAAGCTAGATTACTTTAATTGTGAAAAACTAAACATGTCCTTTAAACATAAAAAGAAAATCCATGAAATTTTAGAAATGGATTTTGAAACTTATGCTAAGTTTCTAAAAAAAGAAACCTTACGTGCTGCCAAATTTGGGGAGTTAGATGCTGTTTTTTGCACCAATCATAAATTTGGGAAGGACAAAGAATCCTCTTTGATTTTAATGGGCGCCTTTGTTGGTGACTTAGCTTCTTATTTTAAAAAGAACAAAGCAAAACCTGGCTTTGCAAAAGGCAAATGTTTTTTTGAAACAACAGAAGATGGCGTTAAGATGCATATCGCTATTAATTCAGGAAAAGGAAAACCTGATAAAATAACTAAAGTAGGTAGAAAATTATGGAAAAAAGCAGGTCTTGAACCTCTTTTTCATGACAAACTACCTTTCTTAGATGAAGCTTTAGGTAAAGTTAAGCTTGGAGAAACAGAATTGGTAAAAGTTAACCTTGGAGAAGCAGAAATGAAAGAATCTGCCGATACCGAAAACAACAACCAAGCGATCAAGTTGGTTAAAAACAATTATCTTAAATCAAGAAAAATGTTACAAGATCGAGTTTTACCTCTGATTAGTAACAAAGAAACCTTGGATGCAGACTATACCAATCAACATTTTAAGATTGCTAAAGCATGCTTAAAAAATGCAGCAAGTTTCTTGGATAAGTTTGAAGAAATAAATGCCGACAAACAAGCACTTTATCAGAAAGAAGTTACTACCATTCGCACCGACGAGTACCCAAAACTCAGACGCATTGCTGTTAAAATTAAACAAGCCTTAATGGCAAACAATGCCGTAGATATTGATCTAAAGAACAAAGCAAGCTTGGATGCTCAAGAAAAAGAAGGCATTGATAAGTCTTTAGGCGCTTTAGATAAAGAGTTTGAAAGATTAGAGCAACTAAAAACACAAGCCATAGAAGCCTCCAAATATCTAGATAAGTCATCTAAAAAATAGTAACGACTCTAAGAACAATCCCTAAATAAGATGTAACCATGAATAAGCAAAAAATCATTGCTATTTATCAAGAAATGTTGGCTAGTATTAATCGGATTAAGAATAGTGGACAAAGCCTATCTAGTGGCCAAGCCTTACAGTTAGCTCAACTAGAAGACATCACTGCTGAACTCAAAGAAAAAGCGGATGCAGCTGGTTTCGGAGAAGAGTTGGTTGCTGACAATACGGTAGCTGTAAATTCAGCGGATGACTTGTTTCAACTCATTGATACCTCTGTCTGTAGTGCTGATATTCGAAAAGCATTAACAACATTAGTTGGTAAAAACTATGTTGCCGATGCATTGAGTCGAAAAAAGCTTTGGGATGCGCTTCAAATCTTTGATAAATTTTATTTAGCGAATGTGGAAACCGTTTCTGCCGTTACTATTAATAGTAGAATGAAGGGAGATTGGACGGTCGTCTTTGGCAGTGGCAAATACGAGCTAAAACTCTTAGCAACAGCTTATCAAAATTCAGCTAAAGAGGCACTTCTAGAAGAAATTAAAAAATTATCACCCAATAACTGGAATACCAGTATTGTTAATTTAGATAAATCGTTTCAAGTTTTTTTTAAGGGTAAAAAATCTTGGTTGGATTCTGCCGACGACATTAAAAACGCTCCTAGTCAACTCAAAATTGATGCGCATGAATTTCCTTTGATTCCCGATCGTTTTAAAGGTAAATACGTCAATTTCACAGGAGGAAAAGTCCAAATGAGTGGAAAAATTGCTTTGATAGACCCTATTACCATTAACAATCAAGAGAAGTTTTTAAACGGATTTATTGTTGATTTTGAACAGGCATTAAAAAGCAGTATCAACATCAAAGCCTTTAGAGGAACAATGCCTTCTTTAGGAAGTGTCTCTGGAACGCTATTCAGCAAAGGGGTAACGCTTGATTTAGGCTATGTTTTGTTGACCTTAAAAACAGATGTTGGCAAAGTAAGCTTTCAACCTGGCAAGTCATTTACACCTATCGCCATTCGTTTTCAAGGAGCCATTAATTTATTAAAATTAGCCGCTTTAAAAGAAGGACTTAATTTACCTGGTGTTGATTTAGCAGCCTGTGCAATTAGTGTTAGTGTTGGTTTTAATGTGACCCTAAATCCTCCTGTTGTCAAGACAAAAAGTAAGTCATCTACACCTGACACAGACATCGACAAACCTTCCCTAGAAAAAGATAACAAAGCATTCAGTGAGCTTCAAGAAAAGAATAAAGAACTCACTAGAAAGGCAGACCAATTGGCGGATGCTGTTGATAAAAAAGACATGGATCGTCTCAAAAAAGCAGCCGACGAATTTCAAGATACAGCAAAAGATGCCTATGAGTTGTTAGAAAATCACGATTGGAACGATAAATCACTCAAAAATAAAGCCGCTGATTTATTAAATGAAACGGCTGAAAAGGTTTACAAAAAAGTAGCAGGTCCGATTAGTAAACTGACCAAGGCTTTGAGTTATGCAAAACCTTTAGCTCGTCTAATGCCTGGTGTCAATGCTATTTTGACAATCATTGAAGTCGGAACCTATATCTATGATTTTGCCGTCTGGTTCAATAGCGTAGATGCCAATACTTGGGAAGATTATTTTATTGCATTTGGAGAAGACATGAAAAAAGGAATGTTCGGGCAATGGTTTCAAAGTTTTGATCGATATATGAAAAGCTAAAGCCTTGAAAACACTAATATGAAACCAGATGACTTACAAGTTTATACCATTGTCAAAATAGAGCAAGATTTAATAGAGGAAACCTTTCCTTTTTATACCGCTTGTCTAGGCTTCGGTATGTATGCGATGCATTTCTTTATTGTTTATGTATTTTTAGGTTTCTCTGACCAAAGTTTGGTCTTGGATCGAATCATCTGGATGGGAACGTATATCACGCCTTATATTTTTCATTTTTGGATGCTTGCGGCCATTTCTATTTTAATAGTTCTCTTTTTTAGAGATTATAGAAAAGGGATTCGACAAATCAAATTAGAACCCAATCAAATCACACTTTATCCCAAGCAAAAAAAGCAAGAACCACAAGTGCTCTCTTTCGAGCATTCTATACAGACTCTTTTTTTGCCAGAAAAAAACACTTCGTTTAAGATAGATGCAGAAAATAGAAGTCTTCTATTGCCTTCTACTTTATATTCTCCCGCAATACTCAAAATTGCACAATTTTACGATGCTAAATTAGTCAAGGAAGAGACAAACGATAAATCAGAATTTCAAGATGAAGACTAAACACTGGAATTCAAACATATTGACCTTTCATGACGATAATTCCTTTAGTTTGGTCAGCGCAAACAAGCATACAGGATGGTTCCTAAGCTTAGGCTTTTTCCTTTTAACAGCAGCAATGGTGCTTATTTATTTTGTCATTAAGGCTCCTTTTTTGGCTTTTTTTCTCAAAATCACGCCTTTTTTTCTTATCATTTTATACTTTCTACTCCATAAAATAATTGTTAGTATTCCTGTGGGAACGGATTGTTTCTTGTATTTAACAGACAAAGAATTTCGATATCAATTTTACCATTTGGGTTATACAGAAATCACACATCCCCTAAAGACAATTAATAAAATAAGCCTCTCTTCTGACAGTCAATTCTTGACGTTTTATTTGCACGAAAACCGTGTTATGGAGCAAATTGACATTCCAATTAAATTCCCAAAAGAAGCCGCTAAAGTTATTCAAGAAGTCTATACATTTTTAGAACGTCAAGGCGTTGTCCTCCCTCCTCCTGTAATTATTCCTCCAAAAAAATAAGCTTCTTGGAACTTACCACAGACCGATCGAGTTAAAGTAGTTGTCTAATACGGAATTCGAGGCGAAAAAAAGTGGTATGAAAAAAGAAAAACTTAGAGGAAAAGATTTAGTAGCAATTGGTTATAAGGATACAGCCGTCCGTAGCCTAGCCATGTTATTAGTTGGAAAAGGATATAAATATTCATCCAAAGAAGAAAAATTGCAACTCTTACAACAAGTCATAAAAAAACCTAAAAACTATACACAACATAGTACTTTAGGTCCTGTAGCGATTAAATTGATGGACGAACAAGCAAAAGAAGAAACCTATGCTTTTTCTGATAAACCCTTCAAAATTTATGGCGCAGATGGCATTGAAGAAGGCGCAAAAGATCAGATGAAACAAGCCATGAGCTTACCCATTACAGCCGATGGTGCTTTGATGCCTGACGCACATTATGGCTATGGCTTGCCAATTGGTGGCGTTTTAGCAACTAAAGAGGCCATTATTCCTTATGGCGTTGGAGTGGATATTGGTTGCCGTATGTGTTTGAGTATTTTTGATGCAAAAGGAAGTTATATCGAACAAAACAAATCCCAGCTCAAAAAAATCATTCAAGATAATTCTCGTTTTGGAAAGTCTATTTTTGATGATAATGACCGAGACGATGCTATTTTTGATCGCCCTGAGTTTAGAGAAATTGGACTTTTGCGTTCTCTGATTGACAAGGCCTACAGTCAAATTGGTTCTTCTGGTGGTGGCAATCACTTTGTTGAATTTGGTTGGGTTGAAATTAAAGACATTAACAATGATTTGAACTTAGCAGTTGGCAACTATTTAGCTTTACTGACACATTCTGGATCTAGAGGCTTTGGAGCTAAGATTGCCAATACCTATACCAACATTGCCATAAAAAAACGCAATTTACCGAAGTCTACCGCCCACCTATCTTGGCTGTATATGAACGAGCAAGAGGGGCAAGAATATTGGATTGCCATGAATTTGGCGGGTGATTATGCTGCTGCCTGTCACCATCACATTCATCGTCGAGTTCAAAAAGCCTTGGGGATCAAAAAACTCCATCAGATTGAAAATCACCATAATTTTGCCTGGAAAGAACAGTTGGCAGATGGCGCTGATGTTTTTGTCCATCGAAAAGGCGCTACGCCTGCCCACAAAGGTGCTTGGGGAATTATCCCAGGTTCTATGACCGCCCCCGCTTTTATTGTCCGAGGCTTGGGAAATACGCAATCCATTAACTCTGCTGCCCACGGTGCTGGACGCGCTTTCTCTAGACGCAAAGCCAAAGAATCCTTTACTAAAAAAATGCTTCGAGAAGTTTTAAAAACCAACGATGTTGAATTGATTGGGGCAGGATTAGACGAAGCGCCTTTTGCTTACAAAGACATTCATTCTGTCATGAATGCACAACAGGAATTAGTGGACGTCGTTGCACCTTTTTATCCTAAGATTGTTCGAATGGATTCAGGAAAGTAGACGCTTTCACCATATCTTGGCTCTTATTACTAAAAAAGCCCAAACCAGTAAGGACCTGATTTGGGGCTAAGTTGCAAACTATTTTATTAAATAAAAGAGGTATTAATTATTCGGTACTTTATTTTAATACTTCGTGGGATTTTTAGTTTTTTTAGCAAAAAACATAAAAACCATTTCATATTAGTTTGATTATCAAAAATTTAGTCATTTTAATAAAGCAAGGCTATTTCATTGATAATCAAACTAATATAATTTAGCTGCGCTGAGCCTTCGGGGTCTACACGAAGTAATGTTATTTAGAATCATTTCCTATTGAGCTGTTTAACATGATTGGTAAATCGCCATCAGAAACAATAATTTTTGTATTGGGAGATTTAGACAATTCTAAAAATGCTTCAATAGACTTAAACTGTAGCAATGC
>CALDEP010000402.1 GCA_937942475.1 uncultured Aureispira sp. | reverse complement strand
TGATGCTTTTTTGTAATTTTAAAGTTTGCTGAACACCTCTCTTTCGAAGCGGTTGCAAATGTCTAACTTTACTTTTGAATCTCCAAACTTTTCTGAATCTTTTTCAAAAATTGTTTTTTCTTGTTCTCTAGACCTGGTTTCAATCCTCAACACCTCTCTTTCGAAGCGGTTGCAAATATAGGGCAGCCCTTTCGACTTTCCTAATTTTTTAAACTAATAATAACAACTATTTAAAGCCATTATTATTAAACACATCATTACTAAGGCATTGTCAAGAAAACAAATGTTTTTCTTTTTAAAAAAAAATAGAAAACACTTTGTTTGACCTACATATCGGCAGGTTTAGCTTCTGTATTCTTAAAAACAATTGCATCTGGATAGGTTACTACTAATTCATTTAATAAAGCTACCGCTTCTAATTTCGTATAAAATCCACCTGCGTAAATTCTATAATAAGGTGCTTCATAAAACCAATCTACTTTTGAAGTAACATTTCTAGTTTTCTTTCTTGCTTCCGAAACTTGTTGAGTTGCCAGATATTTATCTCTGCTTAAATATAGCTGCACACTCCAAACCTTCACCTTTCTGTCTTTGGTGAAATTTAAAGCCTTCCTGTGATCCAATATTTGTCGAATAGAGTTTTCTTCTACTACTCTTACAATTCCTTCCCCATTTTGGGCAATAGAAAAACTATTCCATATTAAAATAGTTGCAATTGTGATTATCCATTTCATAACATATACTTTATTTAAGTAGTTGAACTCCTTCTGATGTTCCCAACTTATCTACCCCTGCTTCTATTAACTCTAATGCAAAAGCTTTGGTATAGACTCCTCCTGCTGCCACTATTTTAATTCCTTTAGACTCCTCTTTGAGTAAAGTAATCATTTCAATAGTTGCTTGCCCTCCGTTTACTCCCGTTGCATTTTTAATACAATCGACTTCCACTTCACAACAGATCGCACAGAGCTGCTTTATTTCTTCCACTGTTAATAAACTAGTTTCCAAAATAATTTTAATTTTTTTTCCTTTTAAATGTGCTGCCGTTGTTACACTAGCTATGTCATTCTTAACATGAGACCAGTTAGAATCTTTGACAGCAGCAATATTAACCATCATTTCAATTTCATCTACCCCTTCATCTATAGCACGCTTGGCTTCTTCCACTTTTACAGGAATAGCATGGTAGCCCATTGGATAACCAATCGTAGTAATTACTTTGATCTTGGTTTCCTCTAGTAACTTCGCAGCAGTGTTTACATAAAAAGGTGGCACACATACTCCCGAAAAATTATGTTCTATCGCCTCTCGGCAAAGTTCCTTTATATCTAATCTCGTTGTATCAGGTTTTAGGAGTGTGTATTCTATATAGTTATTCAATTCCATTGTTTGCTTTAGTAAGGCAAAAAATTCAGAAAATTCTTTAGCTAATTATTCTTATAAGAAGGACAAAAGTAACAATATTATAAGTAACAGTTCGGTAATTTTTTGATTTTTAAACAAAAATAAAAAAACCACCACCTAATAGATTAGTTTACAGGCATTTAGCCAAGTTTATAAAATGTAATAAATCGCTATAAGTCAATCTAATAAGGTTTTTACTGAACTACTGATAAGGCTCTGGGTATAATTTAAAATGGATTTTTAGTTTTTTTTTGCACATTGCTTCCTTTTCTATTCTAATTCTAAATTCATTTATTATCAAAAAAAGACAATAAAAATTTAATAGTCAGATAGATACTACTTTGAAGGAGCACTTAAAGCTTCCATATTCATTAAATATTTTAATTTATAAAATATTTCTGTATTATCCATAATTCCAGTAAAAGATTCTGCCCCTGGTCCATAAGCAAAGATAGGCACCATCGTAGCAGTATGATAATCTGACGTGAATTTCCCTTCTACTTTCCCCTCTTTTGCACTTCCCCCATTAATACTATACCCTCCTGTTTCGTGATCGGCGGTCACTATAACTAAGGTGTTTCCATCTTTCTCTGCAAAGTCAAACGCTTCTTGGATTGTTTTATCAAAATCCAACATTTCTTCTACAATGTAATCGGAGTTCTTTTGGTGTCCTCCCCAATCAATTTGAGCGCCTTCTATCATTAAAAAGAAATTTGACTTAGGATAGCTTAAAATGTCAATTGCTTTTTTGGCTGCTAATGGAAGAAAGTTTCCACGTTCTTTTATTTTAGGGGGTAATTTTGCAGAAATCAAACAGATCATTTTCTCTGGTCGGTAGTCGCCTACTTGTTCGATATTGTCTGTTACAAAATAGCCTTTTTCTTGTGCCTCTGCGATTAAATCTCGTCCGTCTAAGCCTTCCTTGAAATAATTCCAACCACCTCCCATTAAAACTTCAATGTCTTTGGTCATAAATTCAGCGGCTAATTTTTGATTGACTCGGCTTCTAGTTGGCTGATGTCCATAAAAGCAAGCTGGCGTTGCATGTGTAACAGTGGCTGTGGTAACAATTCCTGTCAACCAATTTGCTTCTTCTGCATATTCTACAATTGTTTTTAATTTCTCTTGATGTATATTCATCGAAATAGCACCATTATAGGTCTTGGACCCTGTTGCCATTGCTGTCGCTCCAGCAGCACTGTCTGTGATTAGCTTTGTCGAATAGGTTTTGACCAAACCAATTTGACGAAACTTTTCCAAAACTAGTGGTGTTTTCTTTGCTATACTCCCTGCTGTAATTTGTGTTAGCCCCATTCCATCTCCTATTAAGAAGATTACGTTTTTGGGGCGTTGCTTTGAAATGAATGTTGTAAGTCCTTCTTCTTCTATTTTTTGAACGGTACTTACCTTCTCCTCTGACGTATTAGTGATCTCTTCTGGTGCATCACAGCTTGTTGTTAACAAAAATGATAGGGCAATTATTACTATTTTATTCATTGAGTTCATTCAGATATCTGCAATTGAGTTAGTGGAACTATAGCTATATGATTTATAATTTTCTATCTACTGTTTATTATAATAAAGAAGCTAAGACTTATTCTATTATCACAAAGATAAGAAAGCATTGAGAACAATTTAATCCAAACTTCGCCTGTTTATTATTTGGTCTAAAAATATAGATTAGTGGCTCGTTTTAGAGGGCTAGAAATCAAAAGTCATCCTAGAACAATATTGCTAGGATGACTTTTGATTTAGGAATGTGTAAACATTCTGTTTTCTAAACGTCCAAATAGCGCATTAAACCTTCGTAACGATCATTGAGCGTATCAATAAACTCTGATTCATAAAAAGAAGATTTCACATCGTAGCCAAATCGTTCTAGTGTAGCAACAATATGCTTTAGGTCTTCTTTATTTAGTTTTAAGGTCAATTCTAAGGTATTGGTTCCATAAGGAGAAGAAATAAAACTGCTTAAAACCATTGCATTCTCTAATTCTATCAACCTTGATATTTCAGATAATGAATAATCTCTAGGCGCCATTTCTAAGACTAAAACACCTCCTGGATGTGTGATAGAACCTGTATCCGCTAATTTTCTCAACAGATCTTCTATTGTTATTAGCCCCATATAATTTCCTTCGCTATTTATAACAGGAATTACCGTCAAATTAAAATTGACGACCAATTTCATAATATCGTAAAGGTGTTTTTCGGCAGGAACAAATTTGGGCAATAAAACAGGTTTGCTTTCTTTGATTGTTATCTCTGCATCCACAAAATTAAGTACTTCATCCTCAGATAAAATACCTAATAATTTTCCATCTTCTACAACAGGTAAATGCCTTACATGAAAATCATTCATCCACAACAATGCTTTAACACCTGTGTCGTTTAATTTAAGCGGAGGTACAGAGTAAGATACTAGCGTTGATGCGTACATATATTGTTTTTATTATTTTTAATAGTATAAGCTTCTTATAAATGCCTAATCTCAATTGGAGTAAGATCTCCAAGAAAAGGCCTTTCACTTCTAATAAGTCCGTGTTTGGTATAGACGAAACTCAGAAATCTATTTTTTAATTCCTTTAGAGTCCAAATTGTTACCAAGAATACTATAAAAGAAGGAAATTTATGCTTTTCTAGGGCTCTTTTAAAGTTAATTTAAGAGTTTATTTCTTTTTTAGCCCTATTTCCAACCAATTTTCTAAAATTGCTAAGCCCTCTAGTGTTAGAATAGATTCTGGGTGAAATTGTAGCCCCCATATTGGATAGGTCTTATGTTTTAATGCCATTAGATCCTTTTGGGCTGTCCAAGCAGCTGGTTCTAGGCAATTCGGTAGGTTTTCTAACAGCAAAGAGTGATAGCGCATTACTTGTGTGGGTTGCGTAATCCCGTGAAAAAGCTCTTGCTGTGTATGTTCTACCATAGAAGTTTTACCGTGTATTGGTATAGATGCGTGTACAAGTTTTGCACCAAAATACTCTCCAATCGCTTGCATTCCCAAACAAATACCTAGAATGGGCATTTTGTCATAAAAATGATGAATCAAGTCCATTAATATCCCTGCATCTTGTGGACGTTTGGGACCTGGAGAAAGTACAATTCCGTCAAAATGGCACTTTTCTAATTCTACTATCGACGTTTTATCATTTCTTATAACCGTACAAGTAGCTCCCAATTGATTCAAATAATCGTATAAATTGTAGGTAAATGAATCGTAATTATCAAGCAACAACAAATGTGGTTTATCCTTCATAGTCTACTTCTTCGGGTTCTTCAGGTTCTTTTAGTTCTTTTAGTTGGGGTGCTGTATCAACAGGAGGACTAATCGTTGGCATATTGGTTGTATCTAATGAGAACGTTAACGTATCTGTCTCTTCTGGTTCAAAACTAGGTTTTCCTTCTTCTATCACAGGCTCTACGGCATCCTTATTCTCCTCTCCAGTATAGGTTTTTATTAAGTTTTTGTTCTTTTGCACTCCTTTATCTAATAGCTCTAAAGCAACACTCATGTAATCTAAGAAATGTTCTATGAATGGCGCTACTCCCTTCATCAACTGTGTTCCTCGTTGTGGAATTACTTCTATGTATTTATAAAAGAAGGAGGTGGCACTTTTAGCTGCTAAATAATCATCCAAACACTCAAAATACATCGTGTCATTTATGGATGTTATTAAAAAAGTACTGTCGCAAAAACAGCTCAGTTCCTTATCTATCATCAAATATAGCTGTCCACTAGATTTTACACGAACGGAATCTTCTGGTAAAATATCCCAATTTTGAATAGAACTTCCAATAGACCCGATATATCGATTTCCTTGAACGGGTTCAAATTTTATACTTAAACTTGTAGACTTTTCTTTGTTCTTGTTATTGGGCGCAAAGCGATAGGTATTGTGATCGTCGTCAATGTTCAGATAAATAGTATCTGGTGTTCCTAGCCCCATTTGAACTGCTGGAACTACTAATCTAGGATTCAAATCGGTGCGTGTCACTTGATATTTTTGATTAAAAACTAATTCAATCACTCTTGCTTGACCAAAAAACAAAACCAACACACTATATAATAGGGTAAAAATAAAGCCCATTATAAGCCCGCCTATGATCTGACTAACAACGTCGAATCGTTTGTTGTCTACTGTTTCTTCTATTAATTTGGTCACAATTCGAGCCAACATCAAGACTACTAGTAGCGTTACAAAAAAGGCAACAAAAGGTAAAAACACAGAGTTTATTTCAAAGGTATCTACAATAATATTTGTGGTCATTGGCGTAAATGCCATTGCTGCCAACACTGCTGTCATTAGAGAAAGGACGGTTAACACCACTTTCATTAAGCCAAAGCTAAAGCCAAAGTAAAAGCCAAAGGCTGCCATTATTATAAAGAGTACATCTACTGCCATTTGTTATTCTTCTAAAACATTTATTGTTCTTGATAATCATCTAAAACCATTATCACTAATGTGAATCACTAATACAAAAATATAAAAACGGATTCACCTTTATTGGTAAATCCGTTTTTTTCTACTTTTATGATAATAGTAGTTTATATTTAAGTCAACAAGATTTTCACGATCTTAGAGATTGTCTTGCCATCTGCTTTAGCTCCAAATTGTTTGTTTGCCATTCCCATTACCTTTCCCATGTCTTTCATAGAACTAGCACCAACTTGCTCCACAATTCCTTTTATGGCTGTTGTCAATTCTTCTTCGCCCATTTGTTGTGGCAAAAATTCTTTGATGATGTCCATTTCTTCTTTCTCTGGCGTTGCTAAATCTTCTCTATCTTGCTTTACATAGATTTCATAAGAGTCTTGACGCTCTTTAACCATTTTTTGTAAAAGCTTAACTTGCTGATCTTCTGTAATTTCTTCTCCCGATCCGCTTGTCTTTAGTAATAGCAATTGCGCTTTTACTGCACGTAACGTACGCTTTCTTGCCTCATTCTTCTGTTTCATGGCATCTTTGATGCCTGCATTAATGCGATCAGTAAAACTCATAACACTACTTTTGTTTTAATTATTTAATCTGTAAAATTAATAAATTCTATTACACAATGTATTTTGCTTCCAAAAAGTTCTTAAATAATCACTAAAATTGATTCCTTCTTGAACCTTCATTATAAAAATTTGTACTTTTGAAAGCGATTTTGGCTTAAAATTCGTTATTAAGCAAGGTATAAAAAGCATACAAGTAATCAAAAGAATTCTTATTTATTCAAAATATCTGCGTACAGAACAAATTTTTTCTATCTAATAAAATGTTGAATCTGCTTAACATCCTTTTGCGAAGCGATCTCGAAAGTTGTTTTAAATAGATTTAAGCTCTAATATTATTTAAAATTATTTTTTGTCCTGTACTAAATCAAAATATAGAACAATGAAACAACTCCTTACTGGTCTTCTACTCTTAGCTAGCCTTCAATTGGCTTTGGCGGAAGATGGCATTCATTTTTTCAAGGGAACAATGGCTGAAGCACAAGAATTGGCTGCAAAAGAACATAAAATTATTTTCATGGATGCTTACACCGCTTGGTGTGGCCCCTGTAAACGTATGGCAAGAGATGTTTTTTCTGATGCAGAAGTTGGAAAGTTCTTCAACAAGCATTTTGTTAACATCAAAGTAGACATGGAAAAAGGAGAAGGTCCTCGATTGGCTGGAAAATATCGTGTCAACTCCTATCCTACTTTATTATTTTTGGATGAAAAAGGAGATGTTGTGCACGCTGCTAAAGGTGGGCGTCCTTCTGATCAGTTTTTGGGTTTGGGAAAAATTGCTTTGGGCAAGAATGATAAATCTGGGGATTATGCCAAAGAATATGAAGACGGCAAACGTGATCCTGTCTTCTTGCGTGCTTATGCTTATGCTTTGTTGAATGGTGGAAAACCGAACCTGAAAATTGCCAATGAATATATCAAGACGCAAGAGGCGCTTTCTTCTAAAGAAAATTTAGAATTCTTGTTTGACTTTGCTAATGAAGCCGATTCTAAGATTTTTGAACTGGCAGTAGAAAACAAGGATGCAATTATAAAGCTAAAATCTGCGGAGGTTTTTAAAGAACAATTAAAAGCTGCTTGTAATGCAACTGTTGATAAAGCCATTGAGTTTAAAGTTGCCAACTTATTGAACGAGGCAAAAGATAAAATGAAAACGGCTGATCCTAAATACGCTAAAGAGTACGCCATGTTTGCAGATGTCAAATATGCTGCTGGCACAGAAGATATTGCGGCTTACACTAAATATGCAGATAAGTACTTGAAGAAGTATGCTAAAAAAGATGCTAAAATGTTGAATCAGTATGCTCGCAGTCTTTTAATGCAAACCAATGAAGCTAAATTATTAGAAACTGCTGAAAAATGGTCAAAACAAGCTACTGGTCTTGATTACAATGCTGAATATTTACGTACGCATAGTGCTATACTAAAGAAACTAGGTCGTACAGAGGAAGCTCAAAAGATTGATATAAAGATCAATGAACTAAGTGGCAACAAATTGCCTTTCATGAAATCTCATTAACATTTAAATTAGTTCGTTCTTTGCTTATTCGAGCTTTCATTTTTTAACACTTCGTGGAGTTTTTAGTTTTTTGATAAAAAACATAAAAACACATCTTACATTAGCTTGATTATCAACTTATTAATATTTCGGACACATAAAAATCATCTAGCTGATAATCAATCTAATATGATTTCTGCACGAAGTGTAGATTTTTTGGAACTCTGATTCGAATATTATTGTAATTGCCTCTAGAGCTTCTTGGTTCTAGAGGCAATTTTTAAGTTCAGCAAATGCTAATACAGAATTGAATAAAGGATATCATGCAAATAGAAATTAGACTTTTGCGAGTTATTAGTTCCTATTTGATCTAATAGGATTTATTTTTTTTCAAGTTTTCTAAGTGGGTTTCCAATATAAACCCCAGATTCATGAATATTCTTGACTACAACACCCCCCATTCCTATTGTTACGTTATTACAAATTGAAACACCTTCTCTAACCGCAGAGTTAGTACCAAAGTAAACACCATCTCCAAATTTGCAGTTACCACTAATATTTGCACCTGGTGCAGTTGTAAAGTAGTCACCAAATTCGCAATCGTGTCCTATTGTTGTGTGTAAATTAAGCTGAGCATGTTTACCTATTTTTATATCACAAGTTATAACCACATTTGCTGTGATTATTGCTCCTTTCCCTATCTGAACCCATTTAGAAATAACTGCGGTAGGATGAATGATAGAGGTAAATATTGTTTCAGATGGCAAGCTTTCTACCATTTTTTGTCTTTTCACAGGGTCTCCAATTGCAACTACTACATGATAGTGTTTCGGATCAAAACTCGATCTTGGTATCACCTCAACCCCTAACAATGTACGATCTGTCAAATATTGATCATCAACCATAAAGCAAGCAACCTCTTCAATCTTCAAGTCAGTTTCTGCAATACTATCAATAACACACAAAAGGCTCTCTCTCCCAAAACCACCTGCCCCTACAATACAAATTTTCTTTTCAATTTTGTTCATTGCTTTATTAAAGATATTTGTTATTATCCTTGTTCTTTGTTTAAGTATCTTAAAATCACTCTACAAATCATATTAATTTCCGTTTCATTTAACTGATAATATAAGGGCAAACATAAAATTCTTTTAGAAATATCATCAGCTATTGGCGTACTTTGTTTTTTAACATAGTTTAAGGAAGATAAAACGGGATAAAAATATCTTCTAGCGTATATTTCTCTATTTGCAAGTTCCTTTAATATCAATTTACAATCATCTTCTGTATTAAATACAACAGGATAATATGCATGATTAAAGTCTACGTCTTTAGAAATAAATTGGGTTTGCAATTTAAGTGGATTGAGCCATTTATTGTAAATAGCATGATCATCCATTCTTTTTTTGATAATGTCATCTGCATATTTTAAGTTTGCCAATCCCATCGCTGCATGAAACTCGGAGTTTTTTCCATTAATTCCAATTGATTTAAATTTATCAGGTCCATCATGCCCAAAATTGCGTAAAAATGCCATTTTTTCTATCAACTCAGGTTTTGGACTAACAACTGCTCCTCCTTCAGTAGTGTGATATAACTTGGTCGCATGAAAACTAAGGGTGCTGATATCACCATATTCCATAACTGACTTTCCTTTGTATTTTGATCCAAAACAATGAGCCGCATCGTAAATTATTTTTAGTTCATGTTTTTGTGCAATCGCTTCTATAGCATCAATATTACATGGATTTCCAAATACATGTGTAGCGAGGATAGCTGAGGTTTTTTCAGTTATTGAGTTTTCAATTTTAGAAGCGTCAATGTTAAAACTATTCTTATCAATATCCACAAAAATAGGCGTACAATTCTCCCAAACTATACTTGAGGTGGTAGCCACATATGAAAATGGCGTAGTAATAATTTCACCACTTAACTCCATAGCCTTTATAGCTATTTGTAATGCAATGGTCCCATTGCTCACAAACAATAAATGCTTCAAGTCAAGATAGTCCTTTAGTTTTAACTCTAAATCATTTACAAGTGGTCCGTTATTCGTAAGCCAGTTTCTCTCCCAGATGCCATCAAGGTACAAGTCATATTCTTTTCTTGGAGGTAAAAATGGTTTCGTGACATTTATCATATGCTAATTTATTTCGTTTTTTGACAAATCATGTGGAGTTTATAATTCTAGGTAGCTTTTAACTGATTTTTAGATGTTAGATCGTGTAGCCCTATTGGTCTAGAACACAAAAAGGTAAGTATGGTCTAATGTCTAAAAATAGTCTATCACAAAGCTTATTCTGAATATCCAATTTACTTGGATACTTTTATTATTACCACACGATTTGTTAAAGAACCATTTATTTTAATCAATTATCTCAACTTTCCCAGAACTACTTTTTCTCATTCTGTAAATAATATATCTCCCTAACTTAGTTTTTTTCAGGACTGCTGCAATTTTGGACTTAATGCCCATATCTGTATACCCTAGTATACTTTCAAAAACTCCAGCTTTAACGGTCAATGGATGTGTTAAATATAAATTTTCAAGTGCGCCTTCTTTTTGATGATCATGCCACCAATCGCCTATTCGTTTAATGGGTTTTTGGTCATTGTAGATTTTTTCTGCTGTATTTTTAGAAATTATATAACACGCTCCTGAACCAAGAGCTTGCAAAGACATAACTCTATAAATAAGATTAGGTTGATCGTCCGAAATCAAGAGCTCGTTACCTTTTATTTGTATCGTTTTATCTTTAGCAATATGATAGTGTAAAAGGACAACACCTTCCACTTTATTTGTTTCTAAGATATCAAAGATGTGGTATATGCTCGTTTTAAAATTAGCAGGAAGTAAGACATCATCTTCCATACACAAAGCATAATTAATATCTTCATCAATCATTCTTTTGAAGATAAGTTCAAGATGCGTTTTTGTAGCTGCGATGGCCCCATTTGTTAACCACCCCTTGTTATTGTTTCTAATAGAATAAAGTCGTTCTGAAACTAAAGACTTTACTTTTTCATCCGTCCACTGTCTCCCATCGATACAATCTATAAATTCAAATTCCAAATCGAGGCTTTTCATTTGCTTGATCATATGCTCTTTACGATGATCAGTTCCCTTTAAGTTGGTTACAAATATCGGAATATTACTTGCCATATTTAATCAATTAATTTTATTAACTTTTTCAATTAGAAGATATTAGTAATACTTGCCTTAATTTGAATCGTGTTAAGCAATGTTATTTCCTCTTTTTTTTATAAATATCCGCTCTGTAAATATATATCAAAAAATTAAAAGAACCTTTACGCTCAAATAATTCAATCCCCTCTATATTTATGCTTACCAATCCCTCATCTTCTCGCTGATATTCCACCGCAAGCCTACTCCCAACAAGATGGTATTATTATCCAAAGCATCTAAAATGGCATCTTCTCGTCGATACATAAACTGAATATCTGCAAACATATTGTGTCGTATCTGATAGCTCCACTGAAGTTGCAGAATGAATAAATTAGTTTGTACTCCTTGACCAATATAATTATCTTGATCCTGATTTCTTTTTAAATAAGAAATACTAGGATTACTTCCCCAGTTAGATCCTGAAGAGTCTTGTCCATAAATAGAATAATTGACTTGTGCTCGAATATTCATTCTAGGAATGGGTTGATAATTAATAATGCCTATCAATTCCATAAAATTAGAACCTAAAGGATGTGCTAAAGGTTGGTTGTAATGTGTAAAACTAGCAGAGCTATCTCTAAAACTATAAATATAAGGTCGAGCCAGATTAAATTCAGCTTGTATATCCAAATAATCTACTCCAAAAGCATTTACATACTTCAAGCCTGCTTGCAAAGCAAACTTATTAGCCCACCAGTCTCCTCCAAAACGAATCAAATCTCCAACAGACAATTCATCTAATAAAAACTGACCATAAAAAGAGAATCGCTTCAAAAAATTCCATTTCCAGTTCAGTCCAATCACGACATTATCTGGACTTCCTACTGCTTGCTCTACTGCTCGATAAAAGATGAGTGGATTTAAGTACTGCATCTCAAATTGTCCATTTCTACTAAACATAACCCCCTCAAATAGACCTATATTTAAGTTTTTAAGGATATTAATACTTAGATGATGTGCTGCCAAATATTTCTTAGGTAGTACTAAATCAAATGCTCGTTGTGCTTGTCCGTAATTTTGGGTCAGTTCTGCAAAAATATTTTGATAATGGAATTTCCAAACCCTAGTATTGATTTTTAGGTAGAAATAGTTGGTTGAATTATCAGACAAAAATAGAGAACGGTGTCCATCTCCAATAAAATTTTGCCCATGACCAAATTGAATTCCAATATGATTTTTTAATAAATCAACAGCAACATAGCCTTGCGCTATCAAATAATCTACGCCAGAAGTATCCTTTCCTGGTGTTAAATTACTATCGTATTGCTTAAAAAAACCTGCGCCAGGAACGGCAAAGTCTCTTCTTCCCCGATTCTCTATATAATGAGGGAAAGCCGCCTGTGTTTCAATTACGTCTGTATAAAAATAAACTCGATTTAAAATATTTCCTCGAATCGCTGCTCCTCTTCGATTCACAAACAACATACGACTACTTCCATTGTACTGCTCAAAAGATCCCTTAAAATGTAGAATGGGATTAATATTCGCATAAAAATTTTTGGTGCGAACTTCTAGCAAATGTGCTGGCGTTTTGTAAAAATGTTTCAGAAAGGACTTATCACCTTTCGGATACAAGAACTTCATAAACGGTTTCTTACTATGAATCGTTGAGTCATCGTCGTTATAATCAATATGCACATAATCATAATCATTTTGGCGGCGCTTGTTCGCCGTCCAATATTCCTGCGTGACAACACTGTCTTGATACCTACGAATGTCTTTTCGCATCAAGGGTTTTAGCACACTATGAATGTTTCCAAAATCCCCTGTTTGAATTTCCATTCGATCGTGTAAATAATGATTTACATCATTCAGAGGCGCTGTCAAAGAACTTTGAGCAAGGCTTATCACACTAGATAATAAGCATCCTAATAGTAAAATATGTTTCATAATGGTTGTTTTATTGTTTTACTAATAAGATCTAGAGCAATTTGGTAATTGAAAACTTAATCTTAGTAAGATTAAAAAATTTACAGCTTGAACTTCTTTATATCAACCGCTGAACGGTCGTATCAGAAGACAAAGTTCCTTTTTCATTTAAGTTAGCCAATAAGTTTAAGCCACAAGATTTACCAACTTCAATACTTCCCAAATCCTGCTCAAATCCCAAAGCTTTTGCCCCATTCAAAGTCGCCCACTCTAGCAAGGTTTCAAAAGGTACATAGGATTGATATTTTGCGATGGCTTTCATTTCATCTAAAACAGACAATTGCCAATTAGAAGTTAAGCTGTCCGTTCCTATCGTCATTCTAGCATTATTATCTATAAAGGCTTGATAATTCGGTAGATTATTCTCAATATACAAATTAGCATTCGGACAAGTTGCCCAATAAACTTGATCGCTCCAAGCTTGTGCTGCTTGAATATCAGCAGCCGTTGTTAGCGTATTGTGTACAAATAAGGTTCTGTGCTGAGGATCCATGTGCTCTAAGGCATAATAAATAGACCCTTCTTTGGTGGCCTCAAAATGATCTAGAGAAATACCAAATCCACCGTAAAAATCAATAAAACCTCCTTTTTTCTCTAAGAACAATTGATTTTCGGGAGGTGTTTCTTGATTGTGTATGCTAACGGTCTTTTGTATTCCTGTATTTACCTCATTAATTGCTTCAAACAATTTTGGAGAAACCGAATAAGGAGCGTGTGGAACACAGCTTTTTTGATGTCCATCTACGGCATCTAAAGCATCGTATACCGCTTTGTATTTCTCAAATTCTGCAGAGGTATTTTCTTCTTGCAAAAAATCAAAAAACTCTGTAAACGTATAATATCTTAATTTACTTTTAGACTTTTGAGCAAAGGTATCTGTTACATTAGAAATATCGCCTACGGCAACAATCCCTTGTTCATACATATACTGATCTGCTGCTGCAATCGCTTCTTGAATCGTTGCTTCGCTTGCGCCCCTTTGTTGTACCACATTCGTTATAAATGGAATCAAACTCGTTCCTGTATCTACCTTTCCCTTCATGTGAGATAGTTCTAGGTGACAATGTGTGTTGACAAACCCAGGAATGATAATCCCACTATAAATCTCTAATTCCTCTTGCTTGTAATTGCTTCGAACATCCACTTTTTCGATTCTGCCATTATCCCCAACAAGGACAACTCCTTCTTTAATTGGGCTTTGATGAATGGGATAAACCCAATCTGCTGTTATTTTACGCATGTTTGATTTTTTCTTAAATTTAGAATTAGAAGCAGTCCCAAAACAGCACTGCATTTCCATACAATTCTATTTTTATAGTCTTTTTAGTATTAACTTAAAACCAAAGTTATAAATTTTCAAAAAAATAAGGCTTACATCTTCTGATATAAGCCGTATTTTTAATAAAAAAATCACCCTGTCTCTATTATTTCTATTATAACAATGACTTTTGAGGTAGATTCATCTTGAAATCAAACTAGTTCTAACTGACATCTTGCTTAATTCTATACTTTGTGTATAAATCGCATTAGATGAGTTAGAAGCTATCAAAAAGAAACGCTCATTTTTCAATATGAAAAATGAGCGTTTTCTATAAATATAGTATGTCGTTCTATTGTTCTAATACTTCGTGGAATTATTAGAACAAGAAGTTATATTTAACCAATAAAGATTGGAAGAAAGATACTCGACGTTCCTTTGATTCATAACCATTAAAAGTACCAGGAGCACTTGTCGTTACATCGTTATCAGCATCTACTTGTACAAATACATCATAATCCCAAAACAAGTTGGTCATTAATGAGATAGACAGACCTTTAAACAAGAAGATATCTGTATTGGTGATCCACTCTACATCAATGTGTTGAGGTAATCTCAAATAATTAGAATATAGGTTTAAGCTAGTAGAAAAAACCAATCTATGCTTTGTTTTATCTCCTTCTTTGTACTCAAAGAATTTGTGTGCATAGCCCGCTTTTAAGGTTGCTCCAAATTGGATGTAATTACGTGCATAAAATCCGTTGTTGTTTGCCAACTCTCCATCAGGTGAAACTCTCCATTCATCTACAAATGCTTCTCTTGTAACACCTAAGGTATCAAACGTGTAAGGATTACCATGTAAACCTTGTGAAGCAATATTCTCATCAGCCACTACGATCATTTTCAAAGAAGCTGGTGACAATAAGGCATTAAAAGTACCAAATTTGGTCTTTTTCTTGTAAGCAATACCTGGAGAAATGGTAATTGTTGCAGGTGCTAAAAATTTAGCAATTGGCATTAAGTTAGACCCTTCAGGCGCAGAAAGAAGGTTGCCGTCATAAGTAGGTGTTACCTGACTTAAAAACAACATGTCAAGAGAATATCCAAATGGGCTTGTTTCTGTAATTCCGTAAGAAAAATTAGAAGAAATACGCAACTCATCTACTGACTTTTGAAATGGAATTACTCTGTTGAAAGAACCTAGACGCTGTATACCAAAGGTTAAACCAGCAAAATTATCCCAGTTTACACGCTTCTTTTTATATTTAGCAAAGAAACTGATGTTTCCTCCTACTCCTATCTTGTCTTCCCCTGCTCCAAATTTAGGGTTTATAAAAAGCATTTGAGCAAAGTCGATACCTACAGCACCGCCTACTGTCCAAATCTTTTCTTCTTCATCTTCTTGAGCAATTAGATCTGCATTAAAAGCAAATAATACAGTCATTAATAGTAATAAATACTTTTTCATGATTAAAAATTTAAGTTAAAAATTAAGATTGATTATCATTCAATAGTCTGTCCAAAACTACAGGAGCAAATAGGCTTAGGAAATACCTAGTAGCGTATCAAATATGCAGAGCTCTTGTAATATATGTAAGGTCCTTTTGAAAACAATTGACAAGTTTAAATGGGTGGGTATAAACAAATCTAATTGGTTATAAATTCTAGAGACTGTTGATTATTCAACTACAAAAATATATGTTCTTTTTAAATTTCAGAATTTTCTCAGTAAAAAAAACAAGTAAATTCTAAGGCGTCCTTCTTCTTCACAAACACAATGTCTTTTATTTTTGCTAGAATAGAAGACGAATTCTTGCCAAAATATTAGACTATTTTTGCCAAAATAAATTTATAGAACTCAAATAATTAATAATCAAACTATTGCTTAAATGTTAAAAAGCAATTCCAAAACCCATAGAGAAGTATTCTGCTATAATTCGATGCGATTTCATGGTAACCGTAACGAATGGGGCAGCAGGTTTTAGGTAAGGATCCGCAAAATAATAACGCCCAGATAAGCGAACAGACATAAACCAAGGTTGTCCAATATTTTGAGTCACGTAAAATCCAACTTGCGCTAAGATTGCAAATCGACCAATCATAATTTCATCTGCTAAAAAAAGTGAGATTCGGCTTGCTTGCCAATGAAGATCGCTATTTTGATAACCTCCATTGTGTTTCGTAAACGCATAAGAAGATCCAATATAGTCGTATTCAATCCCTGCTTTTAGGCGATTATTTCGAGTAATATACAAACCTGCATCTATAGATGTATGCCAAATAGGGTACTTAGGACCATTGGTTGCTGATATTTCTGTAAATCCCATAGAAAACAATGCTGAAAACTGGATCCGTTTATTTCTTTTGGGACGCTCCGATTTTTCCAATCGAATGTAATCCTCTTCCTCTACAGGATTTGCCATATAGCAAAAGCTCAACTGAAAGGTCGGAATGTTAATTCCTAGGTTCGGCAAAGTAGAAGCAGCATTAGAGTAATGATTGAAGGTAGCAGATGGGCGAATTTCTAAATTCTTATGCACACGCAAAGCGACTCCTAAGCGCAGTGAAGTATTGTTATTCAAATAAGAGCCCACCATATTGTTTAGTGGGTTCGTTTGACGATCATAGGGTTTGGTTACAACACCAAGTCCAACGCCTAATCGTCCAAAAATTCTAATATTCTTACGCTTAAAAAAATCAACCGTCACATTGGGTAATATGGCAATAGTATGCCCCATTTCTTTGGCATTTCCAGTATACTGATAAGCAACGGCGACTCCCCAGCGAGGAAAGCCGCAACGTTGATGCCAGTGTTTTTTGCCATATGTCTTTACTTCAAAGTTCAATTCTCCTCCATAACTAAAGTCTGGAAATTCTATTGTAATGGTGGATCGGTGTTTAAATGCTTTGCCAAAATGTAAGCTTCCTTCTAAATACATTCCTTTGGGAAGTATTTGAGCAGGTAAAGAATAGCACAAAGCACAGAATAGAACAAGGAGTAATGAGCGCATTTGATTATAATTTATGCGTTACCAAAATCTAGTTTTGTAAGGGTATCGTTTCACATAGAGGTCGTCGATCAATGTTTTTAATCGATCTTTCAACTCGTCTAAGCCCTCCTTTTCTGTCGCAGAAATAAAACAAGCATTCCCTTTTGTTTCCAAATTCCAATGTGCTTTAAGCTCCAACAAAAGATCTTCTCGTTCTTGATCCAATAAGAATTCATCCAAATTATTTTCTTTGAACAAGTCCATTTTATTAAAAACATACAACATAGGAATCTCATTTGCGCCCAAACCTTTGAGTGTTTTGTTGACCACTTGAATGTGCTCCAGATATTGAGGATGTGAAACATCTACCACTTGTACCAACAAATCACTTTCACGCACTTCATCCAAGGTAGATTTAAAACTCTCGACCAAGTGATGGGGTAATTTTCGGATAAATCCTACTGTATCTGATAGTAAAAAAGGCATTCGATCTACGACTACTTTTCGGACAGTTGTATCCAAAGTAGCAAATAGTTTGTTCTCTGCCAAAACATCAGATTTCCCCAAGACATTCATCAGCGTAGACTTACCAACATTCGTATATCCTACTAAAGAAACCCGAATCATATCTCCACGATTCTTGCGTTGTGTTTGTGCTTGCAGGTCAATTTTTTCAAGGCGTTTTTTCAAAAGTGACACTTTGTCTCTTACGATACGTCTATCTGTTTCAATTTCCTTCTCTCCAGGTCCACGCATTCCAATTCCCCCTTTCTGACGCTCCAAGTGATCCCACATTCCTCGAAGTCTAGGCAATAAATATTGCATTTGTGCCAACTCTACTTGTACTTTTGCTTGAGCAGTTTGTGCTCTTGCAGCAAAAATATCTAAAATCAAGGTACTTCGATCTAAGATTTTACGCTCTGTCTGTTCTTCAAGGATACTAACCTGTTTTGCCGTTAAGTCATCATCAAAAATGATAATGTCAATGTCATGCTCTTGCACATAGGCATTGATCTCTTCAGCTTTCCCTTTTCCTACAAAAGTACGATTATCAGGATGTCTTAATTTTTGCATAAACCGTTGCTTCACTTCTGCTCCTGCTGTCAGTGCCAAAAACTCCAGTTCATCTAAGTATTCTACAGCTTGTTCCATAGATTGCTCCTGTGAGACCACACTTACAATTACTGCTGTTTCTATCTCTTTAACTAAGACGCGTTTCTTTTCGCCTAAATTCCATTCGTTTGCCATATATATATTAGTTGTAATTATACCTAGCCTCTAAAATAACTCTTAAAAGTTTAAATTAGGGTATAATGTATAAATATTGTAAGAGAATAAGGCATGGTTTCTCATCCATGCATTGTTTTTTGACAAAACAGCTATTTGTAATACCATTGATAATAAACTTATTACGCTATTTTGCACAAAGAGAAAATGCAATAATTTTATTGTTAAATTATTGGATAATACGATAGGTTCTATTTTAGAGTTTAAATAGGTATCTTAGAAATCATATTATTGACCTAGAGTTAGGTGTTTTTGAATTTGAAATGTATTCGAATACATACACAAACCATCTACACTCCAAATAGTTCCCCAAGAGGCGTTATTTTAAGAAATAGGTCAACTTAATCTAACTAAGCCTGTTGTTTTTGCTAGCTATCCACCCTTTTAAACAGAATTATTATGAAAAAGATATTGATCCTCCTATTTATATTTGTAACTATTTATACCAGCAAAGCTCAGACTTCCTTAGACGAGATCAATCAGACGCGCTGCAAACACAGCTTAAATGGAATGATTGCCTTTTCAAGCTGGACGGGAGCCAATCTTATTGCAGGTACGGTTGGAGTACTTACGACAAAAGGAGAAACGCAACATTTTTTTGAGATGAATCTTTATTTTAATGTTGTCAACCTTGGTTTAGCAATTCCTGGTTTGATTGGTGCTGTTAAAGCAAAACGCACGGGTTTAAGTTTTGAGCAGTCTGTAAAAGAGGTCCAAAAGGTCAAAACAGTCTATTTAGTAAATGGCGTTTTGGACTTGACTTATATTACAGCAGGTTTTTTGTTACGAGAAATGGGGCGCAACAATAGCAATGATATTCAATTAAAAAATCGCTTAACGGGTTATGGAAATTCCCTTATTGTTCAAGGTGGTTTTTTGTTAATCTATGACTTTATTGAATTTGGAGTACATGCCATCAATGGCAAACGACTCGATGAGCATTGGGATAAAATCAGTGTTCGACCTTATGGCGCTTTTGGATTAGGAATGAGCGTTCAATATAACCTAAGTCACCTTAGCCCTCCAAATCAACCTACTTCCTTTGCCTCCTTTTAGAATCGTCTTATTGGCTTATCAATAAATAAACAATATACCCAATCACAGCAACTAACAAAACACCTGATTGCCAACGGTCAATTGTGTAGGTAAAGGAACCTCCTGTCGTTGGTTTGACCTTTGTTCCTATAAATAAGAAGGTGGTTACTAATATGGTAGCCGCTAATAAGAAACCAATATCAAAATTGGCAGCAGCATCATATTCAATGATAGAAGGAGAAACCGATGCACTAAATCCTAAGACAAGCAGTATATTAAAAATATTGGATCCAATTACATTTCCCATAGCAATATCACTGTTCTTCTTCAACGCAGCGACTACTGAGGTAGCCAATTCGGGCAAGGAGGTACCAATTGCGATAACGGTCAAGCCAATAACACGTTCTGACATTCCAAAATAGTCTGCAAAAATTAGTGATTTTTCCAAAACTAAATTACCACCATAAACCAAACCTGCCATTCCTAAGACGATCAGCAATAGACTTTTAGGCAAGGGCATTTCTTCTATAACGTCTATCGTCTCAGAATTTGTTCCATTCTTAGAACTAGCATATACATAATATAGAAAGGCAACAAAAAATAAAAGTAAGATAGCTCCATCGACATGGGAGATATAATTTGTTCCTCCAAAGACTAAAGCATCATTTGCTAAGAAGAACATTAATAAAATAATAAAAATAGAGAAAGGTAATTCTTTCCGTACCGTTGCTCTTTGTACTGCTAAAGGGTAAATTAGGCCTGCAACACCTATAATCAGACAGGTATTAAAAATATTAGATCCTAAAACGTTTCCTATAATCATGGCATTTTTCCCCTCCAAGGCAGCCCCGATATTTACAACCAGTTCTGGCGCTGAGGTACCGAAAGAGACAATAGTTAATCCAATAATCATATCTGATATATTGAACTTTTTAGCCACTGCGGAGGCACCATCTACTAAAAAATCAGCTCCCTTAATCAAGATGACAAAACCAAATATAAGTAGTACTAATGCTATTCCTAAATTCATGATTATATTTCTTAATGCTTATAATTTACGTTCCTTTTCTATTAAAAACAAAGGTAAGAATTATTTTTAAAATTTATCCTTTCTAAAAAAAAAGCGTCCTAATACTGTTGGTACTATTCCTGCTTTCTTGTAGGCTAGCCAACTTACCAAAACCTCAAATAACAACAAACCAACCAAAGTAGCACAGCCTGCACCTTCAATTCCATAAAGTGGTATCCAAATCGTGTGCAGCCCCATCGTTAATAAAACGCTTGCCAATAAAACCCAAGTCGCTTCTTTTTCCAAATTAACCATCATTAATAAATAGTTGACAGGACCTACAAAGACATGGACAAATTTAGTGACGCAGAGTATAAGTAGGATGGAATATCCTGTTTTAAAATTTTCTCCAAACAGCCCTAAAAACCATTCTCCTCCTAAAACTAAAACCAGTAAGATTATTGTAATAATAAAACAAGCTAAGCGAGTTGTTTTGGTAAAAAAGACTTGTAGTTCCTTCTGTTTATTGTTAGCGTATAGAGTGGAAAACATAGGTGCTGTAACCGTGTATAAAACAGCAAAAGGAATCAAAGCCATATCTGATAGCTTCAATGCTGCATTGTAATATCCAATTTCGGCTTCTGGAATTTGATATAAACTCAAGAATAAGATGTCTATTCGAGTGTTAATAATATAGAGTAAAGAGGTGATGGCAAAGTATCGGCAACTTCCCCACCAATACTTAATTTCATAGCTTGCTTTATTGTCTCCAGCCTGTGTGTTAGTAATCTCTAACTTACTTGGAAGAGCTGTTTCTTTCTTATAAACAGCCGTGAATTTGAATAACAAAAACAGCGCAACAATTGCCGTTATCAGAAAAGAGGTCGTTCTTGCTAGAATGGCATATTCATCTGTCAATTCATAATCCTGTAGGACATAGAAAAGTAACAAAATCAAAAAGAAGGAGAACGGCTGTACAAATTTTTCAGCAAACTGCCCCCATCCAAACAAATGTAAGCCTCTCAAAGCCGCCTGATTGATGTGCATCAAGACAAATAAAGGAATCACCCATGCTGCCCAAAAGAAATAGTCTACATATCGATTGAGCGTTTCTATTCCTGAAAAGTTAGCTAATAATAGCAGGATGATTGTACACAGTAAGCCAAAACTCAATCCTAGCCAATTTGACCAAGATAAAATACCTCTAATTTTAGAAGCATTTTTATTTTCGTGGTAAATAGGCAATTGCTTTAAGAGCAAATCATCTAAACCCAGAGTAGCTCCCACGCTAATAATCGAGATCCAAGTAAAAACAGTCGTATAAATACCAAATCCTGTATCTCCTGTTACTCTAGCAATGAATAAAGCGGTAAAGAAGGTCAGCAAAGCAATCGAGCCTTGCATCACAATAGACTTGTAGGCACCTGTCAAGAAATAGTGCTTAATCTTAGCATCCAGCTCCTCTCCTAGCATCTGTTGTAACACAACATTGATATATTTAAACAAGGCTCTCATTTGGGCAAACTTATAAGCAGATCGATTCTAGTGTAAAAACAAAAAGTCATCTCGAAATATTCCGAGATGACTTTTATTATCATAAAAAAGGATGACTATTCTTCCTCTTTGGTGGTATCATCAGTATCAACTACTGTATCTTCCGTTCCTTCAACAGCTGCTTCTGTAGTTGTTGTTGTGTCAGATTTTTTCTTTCTTCCACGACGAGTACGTTTTTTCTTAGTAGTTTGAGTTTCTAAAGCATCCGTATTGAAATCAACCAACTCGATAATACACATATCAGCGGCATCATTTTGACGGAAACCTGTACGTAAGATACGAACATAACCACCTGGACGATCAGCAATTTTCATTGCGATTTCACCAAACAATATCTTTACAGCCTCTTTGTTTTGTAAGTGACCAAAGATTACACGTCTGTGATGTGTAGCATCTTTAATTTTTTCTTCACTAGCAGCTTTTCTCGCTCTAGTTAACAAAGGCTCGATGTACTGACGTAAAGCTTTAGCTTTAGCAACAGTTGTTCTAATACGTTTGTGTGTAATCAAAGAAATCGACATGTTTTTCAACAATGCTTTACGATGTCCTTTTTTTCTACTAAGGTGGTTAAACTTTTTACCGTGTCTCATGATTAATGATCATTTACGTCGCAGCACATACTCCAAATCTAAATAGACGTTTCCGTTACTGCAATATTTATAATAAGATAGGTACATTTAATAATGTACGCTAATTAAATGCTTACTCTTCGTCTAATTTGTATTTAGACAAGTCCATTCCGAAAGAAAGGCTTTTTTCAACTAAAAGTTCTTCGATCTCAACCAAAGACTTTTTACCAAAGTTACGGAATTTCAATAGTTCATGTGTTTCGAACTGTACCAAGTCAGCCAAAGAATTGATCTTAGCAGCTTTCAAACAGTTGTATGCACGAACAGAAAGATCTAAGTCTTCCAAAGAAGTTTTCAATAATTTACGCATGTGCAAGATGTGCTCATCCACAATATTATCTTCTTTTCTAGAATCATCATCAAACGTAATGTTCTCATCAGAGATTAACATCAAGTGTTGAATCAAAATTTTAGAAGCTTCTTTGATCGCATATTCAGGATGAATAGTACCATCTGTTTTCAAATCTATAGTTAATTTCTCATAATCGGTGTGTTGACCAACACGACTACTAGAAACTGCATATTTTACATTTTTGATTGGCGTATAGATCGCATCAATTGGAATGTATCCAATTGGAGCATCTTTAGGCAAGTTTTCTTCTGCAGAAACATAACCTCTACCTTTTGTAACTGTCAATTCAACTTCCAAAGTAATAGAAGTTTCCATGTGACAGATTACTAAATCAGGATTAGTTACATCAAAAACATTTGTTGCCTCACCTAAATCACCCGCAGTAAAAGTATCTTTACCACTGATGGTAGCATAAATTTTTTCAGTTTCTTCACCTTCGCCCTCTAACAAATGCTTTAAACGAACTTGTTTCAGATTCAAGATGATATCAACAACATCTTCAACCACACCTTTGATAGAAGAAAATTCATGATCGACACCACGAATACGAACCGCAGAAATTGCAAATCCTTCTAAAGAAGATAACAATACACGACGTAAAGAATTACCAATAGTTTGACCAAAGCCAGGCTCTAGAGGTTTAAATTCAAATTGACCATCAAAATCATCTGCTTTCTTAAGAAGGATTTTATCTGGTTTTTGGAAGTTTAATAAACTCATAAGATTATTAGTATCTGTTGGTGGAGAATTTCTAATTAAATTGACAATTGCCTTAAACGATTTTTAGGACTTCATGATGAAGTCCTAAAAACAGTAAAAGTACTTTCCTTAAAAAAGGATTATTTCGAGTAAAGTTCTACGATTAATTGCTCGTTGATCTTCTCTGGAATCTCATCTCTGTTAGGTGCTTGGATATAAGTACCTTCCATTTTATCTCCACTCCACTCCAACCAAGGGAATTTGCGAACATTTTGAGAATTTGAGCTAATAGACTCTGTAATAGACTCCATTCCTTGAGATTTACCTCGAACTTGAATTGTGTCACCAGGACTCAATATACAAGAGGCAATATTAGTTACGACTCCATTCACAGCGATGTGCTTGTGTGCAACTAACTGGCGAGCAGCTCTACGAGTAGGAGCGATTCCTAAACGGAAGACAGTATTGTCTAAACGAGATTCCAATAGTTTGAACAAGTTTTCACCTGTTTTACCATCTTGTCTGCTTGCTTTCTCAAACATTTTACGGAATTGACGCTCTAATACACCATAGGTATATTTAGCTTTTTGCTTCTCCGTTAATTGGATAGCATAATCCGATTTTTGTTTACGACGCTTAGAAGGACCATGTTGTCCTGGGCCGTATTTTTTCTTTTCAAAAACTTTATCGTAACCAAAGATAGCTTCGCCAAGAGCTCTTGCTTTCTTTGATCTAGGTCCTGTGTACCTTGCCATTTCTTAATAACATTTGTGTTACAACTACCAATCCCATCAATAGAAGGGCATTTGCAACCGATTTTAATTTTTTATACTCTACGTTTCTTAGGAGGACGACAGCCATTATGAGGCATCGGCGTCACGTCTAAGATCGTCAAAACTTTGATTCCAGCAGCATCAATCGCACGGATTGCTGCTTCACGTCCAGAACCTGGTCCTTTTACATATACAGTAACACTTCTTAGACCACAATCATATGCTTCTTTAGCTGCATCAGTAGCAGCAATTTGAGCAGCATAAGGCGTGTTTTTCTTAGAACCTCTAAAGTTTGCTTTACCAGCAGAACCCCAAGAGATTGTTTGACCCGCATTATTTGTCAAAGTGACAATAATATTGTTGAATGATGCACGTATGTGAGCTTGACCTTGCGCTTCAACTTTTACGTTCTTCTTTTTTATTTTTTTAGACTTTGCCATAACTATATTATATAATCTAGTCGATTAGATTTTATTTATTATTTACCTGCTTTCTTTTTGTTCGCAACAGTCTTACGTTTACCCTTACGAGTACGAGCATTAGTCTGTGTACGTTGTCCACGCAAAGGCAAACCTTTTCTGTGACGTAATCCTCTATAACAAGCAATGTCCATAAGACGCTTGATATTCAATTGGATTTCAGTACGTAATTGTCCCTCTACGGTATGTGAGTCAGCAAGAATTTGACGAATGCTTTTGATATCTTTATCACTCCATTCTCTTACTTTGACACTTTCATCAATCTCAGCTTCACTTAGAATTTTCTTTGATGAAGTAAGGCCGATACCATAGATGTATGTTAGGCCAATTACACCTCTCTTGTTCTTGGGTAAGTCTACCCCTGCAATACGAGCCATATCTAACTATTAAAATTTATGCTTCTATTAATTATCCTTGACGTTGCTTGAACTTAGGATTTTTTTTATTTATAATGTAAACTTTACCATGTCGGCGTACGATCTTACAATCGACAGAACGCTTTTTTACAGATGGTCTTACTTTCATGATTCTGGTTAATTTTATTTATAACGATAAATTATGCGCCCTCTGGTTAAATCATATGGAGACATTTCAACAGCTACTTTGTCACCTGGTAAAATACGAATATAATTCATTCTCATCTTTCCAGAAATAGTAGCGATAATAATATGCTCGTTTTCTAACTGAACTCTAAACATTGCATTTGACAATGCTTCGGTAATAATTCCATCCTGCCGGATTAATTCTTGCTTAGCCATAGATCTTCTTTTCGGACTGCGAATATCTAAATATTAATTTAAATAACCTAATTTTTAAATGTCTAATTAATAATAACTTACAAATAACTTAGGCCGTTTGATTTTATTCTTCCTTTTTTTAGAGTACTGAATCCTCTGTTTCAGTAGTTCTAGTTCTTCCTTTGATTTTTCTAACATCATATCCATGCATGGATAAATGTCCATCAACTTGCTGTAATGTATCCAAAACAACTGCTACAAGAATCAATAATGACGTTCCTCCAAAGAAGATTGCAAAACCAACATTGGTTGTGATGGTAGCCGCAGCAATGCCAGGAATAATAGAAATTAGCCCTAAAGCAATTGACCCAGGTAGTGTTACTAATGTAGTTACCTCATCAATATATTCAGCGGTATCGTTCCCTTGCTTAACACCTGGAATAAACGCATTTTGACGTTTCAAGTGATCTGCATATTGTTGTGGATTTACAATTAAAGCTGTATATACATAAGTAAAGATAACAACTAGTAAAAAGAACACGACATTATACGGTACAGATTTAAAATCCGCTAGTATGACCCAAAAGCCACTATCACTTCCTAAAGCTCCTGCAATTGCCCCTGGTACAAACATTAATGCTTGTGCAAAGATAATTGGCATTACACCTGCTGCATTTAACTTGATTGGTAAATAATCTCTTTCAGTTCCTAACTCAGTTAGATTATTTCGTCCAATCATATGCTTAGCAAATTGAATTTTTATTTTCCGAACTGCTTGTACTAAAGCAACACTTGCCATTACTACAGCAACAAACAAAGCCATTTCTAGAATAAAAATAACCAATTGTCCTTGACCTAGTTTTAATTCAAATTCACTCACGAAAGCACCTGGTAAAGCAGCAATAATACCTGCTGTAATCAATAATGAAATACCATTACCAATTCCCTTGTCAGTAATACGCTCTCCCAACCACATACAGAATACAGTACCAGCTGTAAGAATAATAATATTCGCCAACCAGAATACAGTAGGTGGAATCTGAGGCATAATAACCCCTTGCTGTGAATTCAAATAGGTTAAATAAGCAGATCCTTGTACTATTGTAATTGCAATCGTAATAACTCTAGTAATTTGGTTCAACTTCCTTTGTCCATTTTCTCCATCTTTCTGAAGTTTTTGGAAATAAGGTACAGCAAATCCTAGTAGTTGTACAATAATAGAGGCGGATATATAGGGCATAATACCCAATGCAAACACTGCCGCTTTAAAGAAAGAACCTCCTGTAAATGTATCTAAAAGTCCTATTAAACCACCAGAGTTAGAACCCACTGCTTTAGCTAATGCTTCTGCATTGATACCAGGCAAAATAATAAAACTTCCAAAGCGATAAACTGCAAGAAACCCAACAGTAAGAAGGATGCGGTTACGCAATTCTTCTACAGCCCAGATGTCTTGTAATTTTTTGATTAAACCATTCATTATCTTAAGATATTATTAGATGAAGAGCGCAAAAAGAATTGAAAGAGTATTTCCTTCAATTCTTTTTGATACCTATACTAAAACTACAGATCCACCTAGGGCTTCAATTTGAGACTTAGCTTCTTCCGAAATTTTATTTACTTCTAGAGTAAGTTTGTTTGAGATTGTACCATCTGCAATAACATGCACCATGTCATCTTCTCCTACATAACTGAAATGCTTGCGAATAAGCGCTAGATCAACTTTATCTACACCATTTGCATCAGCAAGACCCTGAAGTGTGTTTAGTTTGAATTGTAAGAAAGCTTTTCCACCAGCATCCAAAATTGCTTTTTTAGCAGATGCAGAAAAACGGTTAGCAGTAACTTCTAAAGCGGTTTTTAATTCGCCAGTAGCTAATACCTTGCAATAAGCTGTTCCTGAAATAAGTCCCAATTCCATTAAAATGGAAGGTGTAATTTCTGTTAAGCTATGCTTGCCTGCGAAATATTCCAATTGATTTAAATTCATTGGAGTAAACTCACCAGGTCTAGTAGATTGATAACGACGGTGTGTGTTTTTAAATCCACGTTTAGGAGCTATCTTTTGTAATGGCATTTGACCACCTTCAAAATATCTCATGTTAGAGAATCCTGAACGAGATTTAGCACCTTTATGTCCACGAGTAGCAGTACGTCCTGAACCAGCACCTACACCACGAGCGATACGTTTTCTATTTTTAACGGAACCTTTAGCAGGTTTTAAATTATTAAGTTTCATCTTATTTGAAATTATCTTATTGATACCAATTTACCAATAATTATAATTATGAATAACACTATTCAAAAGAAGGAAATTAAGCTTCCTCTATTTTTACTAAATGTTTAACTCTATCAATCATACCCAATATCTGTGGCGTACCTTCATGCTCTACAGTTCGGTTCATTTTACGTAAACCCAATGCATGCATTGTTGCTTTTTGCCTTTTTGGGCGATCGATGACGCTTTTTACTTGAGTAACTTTAATTTTAGCCATTTTAAGTTGTATTTAACGATTAGCCTTCAAAAACTTTCTGTAAAGAAATTCCTCTAGTTTTAGCAATATCGATAGGAGAACGTAATCTGCTCAACGCATCGATAGTTGCCTTAATTACATTATGTGGGTTAGAACTACCCAAAGATTTAGCCAATACATTGTGTACTCCAGCCATCTCTAAAACGGCACGCATAGCACCACCAGCGATAACTCCTGTACCATCAGCAGCAGGCTTGATCAAAACTTTACCTGCACCATATTTCCCATGCTGTGCATGAGGAATCGTACCTTTATATACAGGCACTTTGATAAGACTTTTCTTTGCATCATCAGCAGCTTTAGTGATTGCACTAGCTACCTCACGAGCTTTACCAAGTCCATGACCTACTGTTCCTTTACCATCTCCTACTACTACAATAGCAGCAAAGCTAAATGTACGTCCACCTTTAGTAACTTTAGCAACACGATTAAGTGCTACTAACTTTTCTTTCATTTCTGATTCAGCAGATTTTACTCTATTATTTTTTTTCTTAGCCATTTTTTTCAGATTTAGAATTGTAACAATTCGTTGGTTCCATCTTCTTTTCGCTCCCCACGTGCACCTTCAGCCAAAGCTTTTACACGACCATGGTAAATGTAGCCACTTCTATCAAAAACTACAGTTTTAATACCTGCTTCAATAGCTTTGGTAGCCAATTTATGTCCAACCGCTTTCGCTTGGTCTATTTTTGATCCACTAACTTCAACTTCTGTCAAACAAGCAGCAACAAGTGTTGTAGCTGTATCGTCATTAATTAGTTGAGCATAGATGCTTTTGTTGCTTCTAAAAACCGATAATCTAGGTCTAGCTGCAGTTCCAGAGATTTTTTTTCTAATTCGTCTGTGAACTCTTTTACGACTACTTAGTGTCTTAGAACTCATGATTCTTATATATTTAAGAGAATATTATCTAACTATTTATTTAGCAGCTGTTTTACCAGCTTTTCTACGAACTTCTTCACCTTTAAAGCGAACACCTTTACCTTTGTAAGGCTCAGTTTTACGGAACGCACGGATCTTAGCCGATACTTGTCCTACTAACTGTTTGTCAATGCTCGTCAAAATAATAGCAGGTACTTTACCTTTTTCAGATACGGTCTCTACTTTTACTTCTTCTGGTACGTAAAACATAACAGGGTGAGAATAACCTAAAGCTAATTCTAACAATTGTCCTGTATTTTTTGCACGATACCCAATACCATGTAACTCTAATTCAATCTTGAAGCCATTAGAAACACCTTCAATCATATTGAAAACAAGTTGGCGGTATAAACCGTGCATTGCTTTGTGGCGTTTTTGTTCAGTTGCTCTTTTAACAACAATCTGGTTACCTTCTAGTTCTAAAGAAATTCCATCAGAGTTGATGTGTTGTTTCAACTCACCTTTAGGACCTTTAATTGTTACCCAGTTATTGTCAATTTTAAACTCTACTCCAGCTGGCAAATCGATCGGAGCTTTTCCTATTCTTGACATTTTAATATATTTTAATTATTTATGGTCTTGTTTAATTCTGTCTAACGCTTCTATCTTCTAGTAGAGATAGAATAGAACTTCACCACCTACATTTTCTTTTCTAGCCGTCTTTTCAGTCAGTACTCCTTTAGAAGTAGAAACAACTGCTGTTCCTAATCCATTGATAATACTTGGTAATTCACTAGCCTTAACATAGTGTCTTAGACCAGGTCTAGAAACTCTCTTCAGTTTTTGAATAACAGGACGTTTGCTTTCTCTATCGTACTTCAGTGCGATTAAGATTTGTCCTTGCTTATTCTCAGTTTCCTCAAATTTATATCTCAAAATGTAACCTTGTGTGTACAAGATTTCGGTGATACTTTTTTTCAAGTTAGATGCAGGAATTGTAACCATACGATGTCCAGCCATCTGTGCATTACGGATACGTGTTAGGTAATCCGCAATAGGATCAGTAAGTGCCATACTTTCTGTTTTAATCGTAACTATTATCCTGGAGAAGGATTTAATTACTGATTCAAAAAATAATTTTTAAAGCTTTAGTCTATTTGACTATGCTATTTATTGATATTATTGTTGGATAATTTAAACGCTTACCAACTAGCTTTTGTAATTCCAGGTATAAGCCCTTTAAGAGCCATTTCTCTGAATGTTACACGAGAAACCCCAAATTGGCGCATATAACCTTTTGGACGACCAGTTAGTTGACAACGATTGTGTAAACGAACTTTAGATGAGTTTTTTGGAAGTTTATCCAAACCCTCATAATCTCCATTAGCCTTTAGTTCAGCACGCAAATCTGCGTACTTAGCAACCAATTTTTCTCTTTTTCTTTCTCTTGCGATTACTGCTTTTCTAGCCATTTTATTTATTGGTTTTTAAAAGGTAAACCTAAAAGTTTCAATAATTCTAGTGCTTCCTCATCTTTTTTGGCGGTTGTTACAAAAGTAATATCCATACCAGTGATACGAGGAATTTTGTCTAAATCAATTTCTGGGAAAATGATTTGTTCAGTAATACCCATAGAGTAATTTCCTCTACCGTCAAAACTCTTGTCATTGATTCCTCTAAAGTCACGTACACGAGGTAGTGCGATAGCGATCAATTTATACAAAAATTCGTACATTTCATTGTTACGTAGAGTTACTCTAGCACCAATTGGCATATCTTCTCTAAGTTTAAAGTTAGATATAGATGTTCTTGCCACAGTCTTTACAGCCTTCTGACCAGCGATGATTGTCATCTCGTTGACTGCATTATCAACAAGTTTCTTGTCAGAAGTCGCTAACCCAACACCTTGTGAAAGGCAAATTTTGGTTAGCTTAGGTACTTGCATTACAGATTTATAACTGAATTTCTCCATTAATTGAGAAACAATTTCTTCTCTGTATTTAGTCTTTAATGTCGGTTGATAGTCCATTACTAAATTACCTCTTGAGTTTTCTTAGAAACACGAACTAACTTACCGTTCTCATTTCTAGTTCTTTTAATACGGCTAGCCTCACCGTTAGCATCTACCAACATTAAGTTGGAAATGTGGATAGGAGCCTCTTTTTCGACGATGCCACCAGGTTGTTCAGCAGAAGGGCGTACATGACGTTTCACCATGTTAACACCTTTAACGATTGCTCTGTAGTCTTCCAAGAAAACTATTTCTACAACTCCGGTATCACCTTTACTGTCACCAGAAAGAACAACAACGTTGTCACCTTTTCTGATTTGGCATTTAATTTTTTTATTTGATTTCTTCATGACTTTTTATAATACTTCAGGTGCCAATGAAACAATTCTCATGAAATCACGCTCACGAAGTTCACGTGCTACAGGTCCGAATATACGGCTACCACGAGGTTCTTCACTAGCAGATAACAATACTACTGCATTGTCATCAAAACGGATATAAGATCCATCTTTTCTGCGGATTTCTTTTTTAGTTCTAACGATTACTGCTTTAGAAACAGTACCTTTTTTTAAACCACCAGGAGCAGCGTCTTTGACTGTTACTACGATGATATCCCCTACAGAGGCATATCGTCTTTTAGAACCGCCCAAAACCTTAATACAAAGAACCTCTTTGGCACCTGTATTATCAGCTACTTTTAGTCTACTTTCTTGTTGTATCATGACTTATTATCTATTTCGCACGTTCTATAATTTCAACTAATCTCCAGCGCTTGTTTTTACTCAAAGGGCGAGTTTCCATGATGCGTACAGTGTCCCCCATGTTACAAGTATTCTCTTCATCGTGAGCGATGAATTTCTTAGACATTTTCACAGTCTTACTGTAAATTGGATGCTTTACACGACGCTCAACAGAGACGGCAATACTTTTGTCCATCTTGTTGCTGGTTACTATCCCAACACGCTGTTTGCGTAAGTTTCTTTTATTGTCTTCCATTGCGGAATTTATTTAAATTACTTTTTAATCTTTTTTGCTAACCTTCTTCTAGTCTGTATCTTATCTCTTTTCTGAGTAGAATCTACTAGTTCCTTTGCTTTTATTTCAGTCTTGATGCGTGCAATATTACGTCTTACAGCTCTAATTTCAGCAGTATTCTCTAAACTTGAGACTGCGTTGTTAAATTTCAAAGAGTAATAATGTTTTTGAGTTGTTTCCAACTCTTCATTCAATTCCTGAACACTTAAGCTTTTTAATTCTAATTTAGCCATTTCCTAATATTAGTTTAAGCGTTATTATTCGACGTAGTCGTTACGAACTACAAATTTAGTTGGTATTGGAAGCTTTTGAGCGGCTAAACGAAGTGCTTCTTCTGCTACAGATTGTGGCACACCATCTAATTCGAACATGATTCTCCCTGGTCTAATAACTGCTACATAGTGAGACAAAGCACCTTTACCCTTACCCATACGTACTTCTGCAGGCTTCTTGGTAACTGGCTTGTCAGGAAAAATGCGAATCCACACTTTACCTTCACGTTTCATGTAGCGAGTCATAGCAATACGGGCAGCTTCTATTTGACGACTAGTGATCCAAGCGCCTTCTAAGGTTTTCAGACCAAAAGAGCCAAAGGCAATCTTAGAACCTCTATGCGCAATGCCATTATTTCGACCTTTTTGCTGCTTACGGTATTTTGTTTTTTTCGGCTGTAACATCTCTCTACAATTGGTTAATTTCCATTAATTTTAGTCACAATGACTTCTATATATCTGACAAGCAGATAGCCAAAGCGAGTGCAAAAATATAAAAAACTTTTAGAAAGTTTAAATATTTAATGCTTTTATTTTCTTCTTCTACGATCGTTGTTTCCGCTGTTACCTCTTCTACGGTTATTATCTCTACCACCTTGGCTATTATTTCCTTTACGGTCACGCTTAGCTGGAGTTGGAAATAAGTCTACTTTTTCGAAGATTTCTCCACGACACAACCAAACTTTAATTCCGATTTTACCATAAACAGTTAGTGCTTCAACGATAGCATAATCAACATCTGCACGGAAAGTATGCAAAGGGCTTCTTCCTTCTTTATACTCTTCAGAACGAGCCATCTCAGCTCCATTCAATCTTCCAGACAAACGTACTTTGATACCTTCGGCACCAGCACGCATAGTTGATTGGATAGCCATTTTAGTAGCTTTACGATAGTTAATACGAGCTTCCACTTGCTTAGCTATTGTTTCCCCTACGATTTGAGCATTCAACTCAGGCTTACGAATTTCTACGATATTGATTTGAACGTCAGTATTAGTCAACTGCTTCAACTCTTCACGAATTCTATCTACTTCTTGACCACCTTTACCAATGATGATACCTGGACGAGAAGTGTGGATAGTAACAGTGATGCGTTTTAAGGTACGCTCAATAACGATACGAGCGATACCACCTTTATCAACACGTACTTTTAGGTAACGACGGATTTTTTCATCACCAACAACATTGTCAGCAAAGGATTTACCACCAAACCAGTTAGAGTCCCATCCACGGATGATTCCTAAACGATTACCTATAGGATTTGTCTTTTGTCCCATAATATTTAATTAGTGTTATACTTCTTTTATGATTCGGTTTCTTCAACTTCTTCGTATGCTACTTCTTCATTCACTTCTCTAATTTCCAATGTTTTGGTATTAGTTACTTGAAGTGTTACATGACAAAAGTGCTTGCGAATGCGATGTGCACGACCATGAGGTGCTGGACGGAAACGCTTTAATTGCGCTCCTTGATCTACCCAAATAGCAGAAACTACTAACTCATAGTCATCTGCTTCTTCGTCTGTCAATACTCCCCAGTTGGCGATAGCAGAAGTCAATAGTTTATCCAACCATCTAGCTGCTTCTTTTGTGGTAAATTTTAAAATACCTAAAGCTTTTTCTACTTCTACACCACGGATGATATCAGCAACTAAACGCATTTTGCGTGCAGACATCTGGCAGCTTTTTATTTTCGCAACAGCTGTTACAAACTCTTGATTTTGTTCCATAACTTTTTATTGAACTTTGCTATTGTATTAATTATTTCTTTTTATTTCCTCCGTGTCCTCTGTAAGTACGTGTTGGAGAAAACTCACCGAGCTTGTGACCAACCATATTCTCAGTAACAAATACAGGAACAAAAGTTTTACCATTATGAACAGCAATCGTTTCTCCTACCATAAACGGAATAATCATCGAAGAACGAGACCATGTCTTAATTACTGTTTTCTTTCTAGATTCTTTGGCCTTAGCTACCTTTTTCAAGAGCTTGTGGTAAATATAAGGCCCCTTTTTTAATGAGCGTGCCATCTATTTCTTATTTTTTCTTCTTGTAACAATAAACTTATTAGAGTACTTCTTAGGCGTTCTAGTTTTCTGTCCTTTAGCCATGATACCTGTACGAGAACGAGGGTGTCCACCAGAGGCTCTACCTTCACCACCACCCATTGGATGATCTACAGGGTTCATTGCTACACCACGAACTCTAGGGCGACGACCTAACCAACGACTACGACCGGCTTTTCCAAGCACTTCAAGACCGTGATCTTTGTTAGACACCTCACCTACAGTAGCTCTACAAGTAGCTAAAACTAAACGAGTTTCACTTGATGGTAGTTTGATTAAAACATACTTACCATCTTTACCTGCCAACTCAGCACTTGCTCCAGCACTTCTTACCAAAACAGCCCCTTTACCAGGACGAGTTTCAATAGCGTGGATTTTAGTACCTACTGGCATTTCACCTAGAGGCATGCAGTTACCCAAATCAGGAGCAATTCCTGTTCCAGATAATAGGACATCGCCTACTTGTAATTTGTTAGGAGCAACGATATAACGTTTTTCACCATCTGCATATACCAAAAGAGCGATAAATGCTGTACGGTTTGGATCATATTCTATACTTTTAACATTAGCTGGTACAACATCTTTGTTACGTTTGAAATCAATCACACGATAACGACGTTTGTGTCCACCACCTCTGTTACGTACAGTTCTATGTCCTTCGTTGTTTCTACCTCCTGACTTTTTCATCTTTCCCAACAAACCTTTTTCAGGCTTGTCTGTAGTCAACTCAGCAAAGCTATTTGCTACGCGAGTTCTAGTACCGGGAGTAATCGGATTAAACTTTTTAACTGGCATGTTTATTTACGAATTTATCAGTTCCGCGACTATAGTCATTAAATAATTTTTCTACTCTAGGAGTTCCTTAACTCCAATATATTCTAAGCATTTGCTTGTTCTTCGTCTTCTAGAAGTTCGATATCATCAAAATCTTCTGCACCATAGAACCCTTCGATGAACTCACCTTGAGCAACTGTTACAATTGCTTTTTTCATTGCCGAAGTGCGACCTTTAGTGTGACGACCTTTTACCACACGTGCTTTTGCTTTGCCTGGACGGATAGAAGTGTTTACAGATTCAACTGTTACACCAAACTGCTCTTCAACAGCTTTCTTAATTTCTATTTTGTTTGATGACTTCAACACTTCAAATGTATATTGATTTAGAAGTGAGTTCTCAGCTAACGCATTAGATTTTTCCGTAAGAATTGGCCTAATTATGATATTTTTCATAGCCTTTTATCTTAATTTTAATTTTTCTAGAAATTCAATTTATGAAAGCATGCTAGCCAAACGGTTTACAGCAGATTCAGAAACCACTAAGCAATTTGCATTCAAGATTTGATAAACATTTAATGTTTTAGCATCTGCAACACTTGCTTTCTGTAGATTACGGCTAGACAATACGATGTTGTCATATCCTTTTTCTACTTTGTCCATGTGTGCATCCAAAGAAGCTTCGTAAGTTGCCTTTTCTTCTTTGTATTGCTTCAAATCACTAGAATAAGATTTCATTGCATCAGCAAAAGCAGCTCTTTTCTTAGCTCCTCTTGGTTTTGCTGGCAAGTTTGGTTTTGCAGGCGCAACCAATGCTTCAGGAGCATCAATTACTAACAAACTCTTTGTGTTAGCCAAATTACTTTCTCCAACTTTCAAGTTGCTAAGCAAGTTAACATAAGATTTTGTTTTTGCAGCATCAAAAATAAAGTCTTCGACTACTATAACTACACCTTCTTTCATTTTAGCAGAAAGAGCTGATTTACGAGCCAATTGTTTTACTTTCTTATTCAACTGAATTCCGTAATTTCTTGGTTGAGGTCCGAATACACGTCCACCACCACGGAACAAAGGATTTTTCAAACTACCTGCACGAGCAGTACCAGTTCCCTTTTGCTTCTTAATTTTTCTAGTTGAGCCCTTAATCTCAGAACGATTCTTTGACTTGTGAGTCCCTTGGCGCTGTGCAGCCAAATATTGCTTAACAGCAAGGTAGACAACATGGTCATGTTTTTCGTTCAACTCAAGCCCAAAAACATTGTCGGGCAATTCAACCTCTCTACCGAGGTTTTCACCTTTGATATTATATACTTCTAATTTCATGACTATTTCTTCACAATTACAAGAGAACCCTTATGACCAGGAATCGCTCCTTTTATTAGCAATAAATTTTTCTCAGCAAAAACTTTCATTACTTGCAAACCGCTTGTAGTGATTCTATCACCTCCCATACGGCCAGCCATTTTCATTCCTTTGAATACTTTTGCTGGATAAGACGCTGCACCAATAGATCCAGGTGCACGTCCACGGTTATGTTGACCATGAGTTGCTTGTCCAACACCACCAAATCCGTGACGTTTAACAACCCCTTGAAAACCTTTACCTTTAGAAACGCCTGTTACTTCTACTAGATCGCCTTCTGAAAATACATCTGTTACCATTACTGAATCACCTACAGCGCTTTCTAAAGCACTATCACGAAACTCTACTACCTTTACTTTAGGAGTTGTGTTCGCTTTAGCAAAGTGACCTTTCATTGGATTAGTTGTACTTTTTGCTTTACGCTCTCCATATCCTAGTTGGATCGCATTATAACCGTCTGTTTCATCCGTCTTCACTTGTGTTACTACACAAGGTCCAACCTCAACAACAGTACAGGCTATGTTATCACCAGCTTCAGTAAAAATGCTGGTCATACCTATTTTTTTTCCTATTAAACCTTCCACTTTATTCTCTTTTTTAAGAATTGTAGTAAAATCTACAAATGAACAAATTACATTAATTTCACTTGGATATCTACCCCACTAGGTAGTTCCAATTTTTCCAACGCACTTACTGTCTTTGCCGTAGAACTATAAATTTCTATTAGACGTTTGTGAGTACGAAGTTGAAACTGCTCACGAGATTTCTTGTTTACGTGAGGAGAACGTAATACAGTGAAAACTTTTCTATGCGTGGGCAGCGGAATCGGTCCAGTCACGACTGCACCGGTGTTACGTACTGTCTTTACGATCTTTGCTGTAGATTTGTCTACTAAATTATGATCGTAAGAACGAAGTTTAATTCTAATTTTCTGATTCATGCCTCGATGAATTATTGATTATGAATGTTGAATGATAAACCCCGTTCCGAAGAACGGGATTTTTATTATTATTATTATTTTTTATACACTAGCCTTTGTTGCTTCAATCACTTTTTCAGCAACAGCATTTGGAGCCGCAGCATAGTGAGAGAAAATCATATTAGATGACGCACGACCAGAAGTCAAAGTACGTAAATCTGTAATATAACCAAACATCTCAGACAATGGAACATCCGCTTTGATGACAACACCAATACCTTTAGGCTCTTGTGATTTCATAAGACCACGACGACGATTCAAGTCACCAATGATAGATCCCATGTAATCCTCAGGAGAAACAACCTCCAAAGCCATGATTGGCTCTAGCAATACAGGTTTACACCCTCTTGCAGCTGTTTTAAATCCTTCTTTAGCACAAAGCTCAAATGCGATAGGCTTAGAATCCACGGCATGCATTCCTCCATCATAAACACGTACACTCATGCTGTCTATATTATATCCAGCCAAGATACCATTGTCCATCATAGAATCAAATCCTTTTTGGATTGGATTAACATATGCTTTATCAATAGATCCACCTTTGATTGCCCATGTAAACTCTAATCGAGTTTTGTTATTTTTGAAGTCATCGCTTTCCAAGAACTCTTCAGAAGCAGGTCCTAATTCGAATTCCATATCAGCAAACAAACCTGATCCACCAGATTGTTTTTTCAAACGCTCACGGTGAGTAACAGACTTAGTTAAAGCCTCTTTATAATTTACTTGAGGAGCACCTTCGTTCACCTCAACTTTAAATTCACGCTTTAGACGATCAACGATA
>CALDEP010000401.1 GCA_937942475.1 uncultured Aureispira sp. | reverse complement strand
GATAAGAAGAGTAGGGCATCCTCATTTTGTATTAGCATGTTTTTTTCGGATAAAAGGTGTCGGAGCGATGCTCCTTTTAGCTTTTTTTTACAAAAGGTGCCAGGGCGATGCCCTTAGAGGTGGTGTCAGGGCGATGCCCTTTTTAAGTGTGTTGCATTTACTCCTAAAAAACATATTACTAAGTTGTTTTAATTATAAACAACAACTTCATTAATAATAATACTTAGAAAGAACAATTCTATTGAAAAAGGAGCGTTCTATTCAGCACAATAAGGTGCTTTTTTTTTATATAACACAACTGATAATTAATGCTCTAAAATATTTTATTGGTATCGAATTTGTTATTTTAAATGAAAAGAATTAAACTTATAGGTTTCTTTGTCGTCTAAGCAGCAAGTTGAACTATAAGCTTGATCAAAAGGACCTTGAACCACATTACTATTATTTAATCCCTATCTTTAAAAGAATACTTACTTCGCAAGTACTATCGCCTTTAGTTTATGGTATTAATTTATTATTAATAAAAAAGATGCCTAAATAAATGGTCAAAGACTTCTATTGAATGGCGTGTTCATTCGATGCAATCTTTAAACGAAGTAGGTTTAAAAAAGTAAAATTATGAAATTACTAAGTTATTTTACATGGAGCATTCTTACTTTATTAATACTAACAACTGCTTGTGAAAAACAAGGTGCAGCAGACTGGACTTATTCTACAGATGATACAATGGCTGACTTAGCCTTTGATGATCTTTATAACGCAATGAGTGGTGAGTCCAATGATCATAGTAATTTACGAGCTTGCGCAAATTTGACACTAAGCAGCACTACCTTTCCAATTACGGTAACAGCCGACTTTAGCGCTTCAACGGGTTGTGGCGATGGACGTGTTCGTTCAGGTGTAATTACTGCTGTATATAGTGGTCGTTGGAATGCTACAGGGACTACTGTTACGATTACTACAACAGATTATACGGTGAATGGATATAGCATTTCGGGAACAGATGTTATTGAGAATATAGGCGTTGTTAATGGAAATCCAACTTTTCGTTCTACAGTGACTAATGGGGAAGTAACGACTCCAGATGGAGATGTTATCTTGCGTGATGCCGTTAAAGAATATACCTGGATAGAAGGATCTGGAACACCACTGGATATTACAGATGATGTTTGGCAATTGACAGGAACGGCTAATGGAACAACTAGAAATGGAAATGCTTATACAGCAGAAATTACAACTCCTGTCGTAAAAGCAAATAGCTGTAATTGGGTTCAACAAGGTGTTGTAGAAGTTCAACCAGCTGGTGGCGGTATTTTGCGTACGATAGATTATGGTCCTAATACTTGTGATGCAACAGCAAAAGTAACGTACGGTCTTTGGTCTATGGATATTACCATGAACTAAGTATTAAACATTATTACGAATAGAAAAATAAACCTCCAACTAGTTTTGGAGTAGAAGCAAAAGCGATACAAACAGAAGTTTGTATCGCTTTTTTCGTGTTTTTTAGATTTTCAAATGCTATATATTTTGTATCTTAGGGGATAATTAAGACAAAAAAATGAGCGAACAAATTACAACAGATACCTTTGAAAACGTCTTAGATAAGACACTTAGAGTAAGGCATCTAAAAAGAGATTCAGGAAGGGATAAACCCACCCTTGTATTTTTGCACGAAGGACTAGGGTGCATTGAGTTGTGGAAGGGGTTCCCAGACCTTGTTGCAAAGGAAACGGGGCTGAATGTGATGATTTATGAACGCCAAGGATATGGCGCTTCAAGCCCTTTGGATTTGCCAAGACCATTGAATTACCTTGAAATCGAGGCACAAGAATATTTGCCGCAGTTGTTGCAACAATTAGGAATAAAGCGCCCTATTTTAATAGGGCATAGCGATGGTGCTACGATTGCTTTAATTTATGCTGCTTTATACCCTGTTTCTATGGTGCTAACGGCTGCTGCGCATGTATTGGTAGAAGATTTAACGATAGCAGGAATAGAAGTTGCAACACAACATTATCATAAAAATAAGGTCTGCCAAAAACTAGAAAAGTATCATGGTGCTAAAGCACCTGATTTGTTTTGGGCATGGGCAGATACTTGGTTGAATCCAGCGTTTAGAAATTGGAATGCAAGTCATTTTTTACCTGCAATTAACTGCCCTGTTTTGTTAGTACAAGGCAAAGAGGATGAGTTTGCCACCCTAGATCAAATTGATTTAATTGCTAAAGAAATTGGTTCTCAAGCAAAAATAGTAGTGCTAGACAATTGTGCTCATTCACCACACATACAGGCAAAAGATAAGTTCTTGGACGCTTTGTGTGCCTTTATTAAAAGACATAGAACCTTCTAGTTACTTTTTTTCTTAAAAGTAGGGCTTCATTGATCTTGTTTGTCGTGAGTAATGACAAAGTAGAAAGGAAATGAGTTACTTTCCAAATGTTTTGCCATTTAAGCTTAGAACAAAGTTTGCAAGTTCTAACAATTATAAACTGTAAAAAAAACAAGAAAGGGGACTTATATATTGAGCACTTTTTACGTTATTGTTATAGTTAATCAATGAATTATAACCAATAGTAAATAATTATTATATAAACTAATTTATTTTTTTATGAAAACATTTCTATTAGACCCCCCGTCTAATTTCGTAGACTTGTTTCTCTGAAAGATAGTATTTTAAAAAAAAGGACACATGAAAAAGACTTACGGCTTTGCCTTTCTGTTGATCTTTCCTATACTTCTAAGCCAGATAGGTTGTCAACAAGAAACGTTAAACGCATTGGATGAAGCGCTAATCCAAGAAATGAATGCCGCTTCTTATGGTGCAGGAGTGGGCTATTATCAACTCCCCGATAGCGATGATTTCGGAAACATTCCACAAGACCCCAACAACCCTTTAACGGTAGAGAAAATTGAATTAGGAAAATTTATTTACCACGAAACTGCCTTTGCGGTAGATGTGAAATATTCGGGAAGTATGAAAGCGATTTCTTGTGCGACTTGTCATCATGCCGCAGCAGGTTTTCAGGCAGGAATGGCACAAGGTATTGCTGATGGAGGAACTGGCTTTGGAACACAAGGAGAAGGGAGAGCTAAGGACCCTTTATGCCCTTTAGATTCGATAGATGTACAAGAAATTAGAACGCCATCTTTGCTTAATGTTGCCTTCCAAAAGGTCATGAGATGGAACGGCTCAATGGGAGCAACGGGGTCTAACGAAGGAACAGAAGCACAGTGGGTTGGTACTGCACTTTCCAAAAATCACTTAGGCTTTGAAGGCGTTGAAACGCAGAGTATTGTTGCCTTAAAGGGACATCGTCAAGACATGGATTCAACCGTTATTCACGGAACAAGTTATAAGGCGATGTTTGATGCTGCTTTTCCTACGGTACCCGTTCAGGAGCGCTATACCAACAAAACGGCTGGTTTGGCAATCGCTGCTTATTCTCGTACGGTTATGGCAAATAAATCGCCTTTTCAAGAATGGGTAAAAGGAGATTATGATGCTATGACAGCAAATCAAAAAGAAGGCGCTTTGTTGTTTTTTGGCGACGCAGGTTGCTATAGATGCCATAATGGTCCTTCTTTAGCAACAGAAGGTTTTCATGCTTTTGGGACAAAAGATTTGTACCAAAATACGAGCGCCCCAATTTATAATGCTTCTGTTGATAGTATTGAAACGCTAGGGCGAGGTGGATTTACAGGAAACCCAATGGATTTATATCGTTTTAAAGTTCCTCAACTCTACAATGTCAGAGATTCACCTTTTGAAGGGCATGGTGGTTCTTTTGGATCGGTAAGAGCAATGGTCGATTATAAAAATAAAGGTGTTGCAGAAAATCCAAATGTACCAGCCAATAAGTTATCGCCTATGTTTGTGCCTTTGGGCTTGACAGAAGAACAGGTAGATCAGATTGCTGATTTTATTGACAATGCCTTGCACGATGATTATTTGGATCGTTATGTGCCTAGTAGTTTGCCGTCTGGAGCCTGTTTTCCAAATGCAGATGTAGCATCTAAAGTAGATTTGGGTTGTAATTAAAGAAATACTTTTTTCCTCTAATAATTTGGGGCAGCCTTAAAAATGCTTTGTTTTTACTTTTTTTAGTAATAACTTACGACTACTTTTTAAGAAATTTAAACCTAGTCGGAATGCTCTATTATATATTATTAGGCTCCTTTCTTCTACTTCATCTTAGCAGTTGCAAGGAAGGGGAACATGAAGCTTATTCTTTTTTTATTGCAGGGCATACTTATGGAAAGCCTGGAGTGAATAATGTTGGGGTACATCCACCTTTTAAAGCTCAATTGGATTCAATTAAACAGCAAAAAAAAATAGAGTTAGGCGTCTTGACAGGAGATATTGTTTCGCCAGGTCCAAGCCTGCAAGATTGGATAGAAGTGGATGCAGATTTGGCTGATATGGGGATTCCCATTTATTTTGCGGTTGGAAATCACGATATGGAAAATCGACAGGTTTATGAAGACCGCTATGGAAAAACCTATTATCACTTTGTACATAAATCTGATTTGTTTATTGTTTTAGATCCCAATTTGGATGGATGGAATATTACAGGCGATCAGTTGAATTTTTTAAAAAAAGTATTAAAAGAAAACGAAGAAAAAATACATAATGTTTTTGTCTTTTTTCATCAAGTATTGTGGGTGAAAAAGGGAACCAAGTATTACGATGTTGGTCCAAACTCCTTGGCTGGTAGAGCCAAAGAAATTAATTTTTGGTCTGAGATCGAGCCCATTTTTCATGAATTGCCAAAGCCTGTTTTTATGTTTGCAGGTGATGTGGGAGCGGGAAGTTGGGCGACGGATTTTTATTATGACCAGTATGATAACATCACTTTCATGGCGAGTGGTATGGGCGATGGGAAGGGCGATAATTATGTGGTTCTACATGTCGCCAAAGACAAATCGCTTACTTATGATAAGATTGTTATTGATGAATAAAAGATATTTACAAAAAAGAAAACTATTTTTGTTTGTAAACGGTTTAGTTCATTTCTAAACAGTTTTTTTTAGCTTTGTTAGCTAAGAAATAAAAATCGTTCTTTGACAAATGGTGTGGAGTTTTAAAATACAAGTTACTCTATTCAGTTATGAACTAGGATATAAGTTTTAAGTAGAAAGTTGTAAGTCGGTTATTATCAAAAGAAAACATACGACTTTCTACTTGAAAATCACGACTCATATAGTTTAATAAAGGTAGTCCTTAGACTATTAGCACACGATTTGTCAAAGAACGAGAAATGAAAATCAAATGATTACAGTTATTATTAATGAATAAAAAGTACGATGGAACAAGAATTTAAACCTAAGTATGCGTTGACGGTAACCAACACGTTGACACGAGAGAAAGAAAAATTTGAATCACTAACACCTGGTTATGTCGGGATGTATGTTTGTGGTCCTACTGTTTATAATGAGGTGCACTTGGGAAACTGTCGTACGTTCTTTTCATTTGATTTGGTCTACCGCTATTTGATGTATCTAGGATACAAGGTGCGTTATGTTCGTAATATCACGGATGTAGGACATTTGGTAGACGATGCGGAAGAAGGAGAGGGGAAAATTGAGAAGCAAGCCCGTTTGGAGCAATTGGAGCCGATGGAAATTGTACAAAAGTACACCAATGGTTTTCATGATGTGATGCGTCAATTGAATGCCTTGCCACCAAGTATTGAGCCTACAGCGACTGGTCATTTGATTGAGCAAATCGAAATGGTTAAGACGATTATAGAGAATGGTTATGCTTATGAAATGAATGGTTCGGTCTATTTTGATACCCAAAAATTGGTCAAAGAAGGAACGGATGTTTATAACTATGGTACTTTGTCGGGTAAAAAACAAGACGACTTGTTGACAGAAACCAGAGATGATTTAAAGAGTCAAAGTGAAAAACGCCACTCTTCTGATTTTGCCATTTGGATGAAAGCAGATGAAAATCATATTATGAAATGGCCTTCGCCTTGGTCAATGGGTTTTCCTGGTTGGCATTTGGAATGTTCTGCAATGAGCACCAAATACCTTGGAAAGTACTTTGATGTGCATGGTGGTGGCATGGATTTACAGTTTCCTCATCATGAAAATGAGGTGGCTCAAAATGTTGGTGCTTGTGGCTGCCAACCTGTTAAATATTGGTTGCACACCAATATGCTGGTTTTGAATGGCAAAAAAATGAGTAAAAGTAAAGGCAATTCTATCTTACCTGCCGAGCTATTTACTGGAGAGAATGATATTTTGACTCAAGCATACAGTCCAATGTCTGTTCGTTTTTTCATGTTACAAGCGCATTATGCTAGTACACTAAACATTACAGACAAGGGTTTGCAAGCAGCAGAAAAAGGCTACAATCGTTTGATGGAAGGCTATCATATTCTAAAAGGATTGGAACATACGGTTGAAGAAAATTTAACAGCAGATGATGCTCAGATCAACAAGATGTTAGACCTTGCTTTTGAAGCCATGAACGATGACTTTAATACCGCTGCGGCTTTGGCAAAACTAAATATTGTGATTCCAAAAATCAACGCCATCCAAAATGGACGTATGGAAATGAGCAGTATTAGTAAGGCAACCTTGGCGAGAATGAAGGACGTGTTTTCTGACTTCATTTTTGAAATCTTTGGCTTATTGGACGAAGACAAAGAAGGCGATAGCGAAGAAGGAAACAATCTACTGGATGAAGCTATGAATGTTATTATCGAATTGCGTCAAGAAGCTCGTACCAATAAAGATTGGACAACTAGTGATTTGATTCGCGATAAATTGCAAGCGATTGGCATCCAGATTAAGGATTCTAAAGAAGGTGCTTCTTGGATTAAGCATTAAGAGGATTAAATTTTTTTAGTGCCAATTAAGAACTTTGGTATACTTTTGATATTAGAAACAGCATACAAACTTTATTGTATGCTGTTTTTATTGGTTATTACCATAAATTATATTTCTATGAAAATCCAACTGGCTATTTTGTTTTTTACACTTTTTTTATCTGTAGATCTTTTTGCACAAAATCCAACTTGGATTAGTAATAGAGGTTCTATGAATTATACCTTCAATAAGTATGATATTGAAGGATACAATGAGCAAGCCTACTTATGGCAAGATGCTTTACTCAAAGGAGGTGTTCAGTCATGCATTATTTCAGAGATAGTCGACGATTCTATTTTAATAGTAGATTCTAAGTATGGAATGTATTATGATAAGCTATCTTATAATATGGAATTTGTATATGATGATGATAATCAGTTGAATCAGTTGATCATTAATGACGAGAATATTAAATATAAAAGTCCAAAAAGCATTACAAATATTCGAAAAGAATCTTTATCTTGGGTGTTAGGTCAATTGCAAACTAGGGCGTATTGGTTAAATGACGAATGTAATTATATAGTCAATTACGGTTATAACGATGCTGGGCAGGTAGAGAAGGAGCAATGGAGTTTTATCTATCAATCTGCTCAAGAAGTCAACATTTTTCCTTTTGAAATTTTATATGAATATAAAAAAAAGGGTGGACACACTATTACAGGAATCTTCAAAAAAACCTTTGAGTCAGAAAAAGGAATCACAAAATACCTTTTAGAATTTAATGAGCAAGGACGTTTGATTAAACGTACCTTATACAATAGAGAATTAAGGAGTAGAGAAGAAAACGTTTCTTCTAAATTAGAAACATTTGTTTATATGTACAATGAGGAGGGCTACTTGACTTCTATGGCTTCTACTAAAGGGACTGATGCTACTGTGGTACATTGTTACAAATACATAAACGAAGATCACTTTGGCAATTGGCAAATACAACAAGTTTTTGATGATAAGAAGACTTTGTTGTTTGAGATGAAACGGAATATAAAATATAGATAATTTAAAAATTTTAAACCTTAAATAAATGGCTTCCCAAGCAGAAATTATTGCTAAGTATGAAAAAGAATTAGCAGCAATAAAAGCACAATTGCTGAAATATGAGACCTACCTTACTGAAGATGAAGATGGTCTTACTCTTGAAGATGAAGAAACCCTATCAAGAATACGAGCTTCAATAGATAAGGCAATTAGTAGGTTAGAGCAATTAAAAACTAATGAGACAGATGTAGATTATGTGGACTTAATTAGCCGCTTAATGCAAGTGAAAAGTATAGCTTATTTGTATAAAACTTGGTGTACAGGTAATGTTAAAGAAGGCTATGAGAAGAGTAGACCAATGCATAAACAGTTTGATGCTATTTTTGCATCAGGGAAAGTCGTTAAAGCAGATGCAGAGCTTTTTATCAAGGATTACGATAATAAATCGCTAGAAAAAGCAATAATAAAGAACAAGTATGCCATTAGTGATGCCAAGGAGTTACGTGGAATATTTCAAGAAAATGGTGGCGCAGCTTATATTGATACGCTCAAAGAAAATGCTAGAATCTGCATGAATCGTTATGATATATGCGGAAGGCTTGAAGAATTACATACAAAAATAGAAGCAGGAACAACTATTTATAATGGTAGCTTGAAGTCAATTGAAATGATGTCAGAGGCTGATGAAAAAATACTACTTGAATGGAAAGTAGCCTTAGATAAATTTGTAGCAGACTATATCGTTTTGAAAGATGCTGCGATACAAAA
>CALDEP010000400.1 GCA_937942475.1 uncultured Aureispira sp. | reverse complement strand
AGCACATGTGAGTAGCCAGTTTATTTCTGCTTTGTTGTTAATTGCACCCGTTTTGCCGAATGGAATGGAATTGATTTTGGAAGGGAAAATTATCTCTAGACCTTATATTCAAATGACTTTGAATTTGATGGAGGAATTTGGGATTTTAGCCTTGTGGCACAATGATATGATCAAAGTACCCAATCAAGAATATCGTGCAAAGCCTTTTGTGATAGAGGCAGATTGGTCGGCAGCTTCTTATTATTATAGTCTGGTAGCAATTGCTGACCAAGCAAAGGTTCAGTTGAATGGCTTGCAACAAGATTCGGTACAAGGCGATGCGGTCTTGGTGGATATTATGAAGGAATTTGGAGTGAAAACAAGCTTCAATGCAAAGGGCATTTTACTAGAAAAGGTGCCTTGTGAAATCAAGGAGTTTAAGTACGATTGTTCGGACTGTCCTGACTTGGCGCAAACCTTAGCGGTTATGTGTGCCGCTTTGAATGTCAATGCTTTATTGACAGGTTTAGAAACCTTGACCATCAAAGAAACTGACCGAATTAATGCCGTGAAAGTGGAGTTAGAAAAATTGGGCTGTGTGGTAGAAGCGACCGAAAATTCGCTTTGGATAAAAGAGGGCATTATCAATAAAAAGCAAGCCATAAAAGTAAGTACTTACAAGGATCATCGAATGGCAATGGCTTTTGCGCCACTTGCTTTAATCTTGGATGATGTAAGCATGGAAGATAAAAGTGTGGTGTGTAAATCTTATCCTAAATTTTGGGAAGATTTTAAAATGCTGGGTTTGGGAGAATATGAATAGGGTCTAAAACCTTGAAAGACAGAATAAGTCTAAAAAAACTGCGTTAGATTTAGTACATTGGTTAACTTATCTAAGCTATTGTTATGTAATAGTCCATTGATTTTTTATTTTTTTTAATAAAAAAAGATAAAAACACACATTTATATCAATTTGATAATCAAAAAACAAACTAGAGTTTATTAAGAAGTTACTAGTTTGATTATCAAATTAATAAAGTTTCAAATGGACTATTATACTTGAAAATATATATTTTCAAGTATAATAGCAGCACCAAAATAAATCTACTATGCAGGCGCAGCACTTCCTACTTCTTTTCCTATTGATAGGAACCCATTTGATGGCTCAAACACCATCCTTACCTTCGGTACACGAAGAAGAGCTTAATTATTACAACAGTTTGGGACCAATGAGCGATGCTCAATTGGACAAGTTAAACGGCTATACTCCAATGCCGACAAAAGCGCAGCAGCGCTCTAATTGCCCCTTGGACAAAATCGTTTTTGGCTGGCATCCTTACTGGGTTGGGAGTGCTTATAATAACTACGATTGGAATTTATTGTCGGACCTTTCTTACTTTTCTTACGAAGTAGATGTAGCGACTGGCAATGCGATTACAACACACAATTGGGCAACTGCCAACGTGATTGATGTGGCAAAAACGAATGGCGTTCGAGTCAATTTATGTGTGACCCTATTTTCGGGGCACGCTACGTTCTTTGGAAATCCTACGGCACAACAAACCCTAATTAGCAATCTAATTGGGATGATTCAAAGTCGTGGTGCCAATGGTGTTAACATTGATTTTGAAGGTATTCCAAGTTCTCAAAAGACAAAGTTTACCGATTTTATGATTGATTTGGCAACGCAAATGCATGCAGCAATTCCTGGTTCGCAAGTGAGCACCGTCTTGTATGCCGTGGATTGGAACAACGTTTTTGACGTGGCTGCTTTATCTCCTCATGTGGATTTATTTATCATCATGGGATACGATTATTACTGGACAAACAGCACAACAGCAGGACCAAATGATCCTTTGTATCATTACATTTCCAACAGTTATCAATACAGCCTTTCTCGTTCAATTACCGACTATATGTCAAAGGGTTTACCTGCCAATCAATTGGTTTTGGGCTTGCCTTATTATGGTAGAGAATGGACGGTTGCTGGGAATACGATTCCTTCGGCAACAACAGGTTCAGGGAGCGCCAGAACCTACAAAACCGTTCGAGATAATAATAGTGGTCATTATATCAATCGCCAATGGCATACCCCAAGTCAAACGCCTTATTATAGTTTTAATGATGGAACAGATTGGCGACAATGTTTTGCGATGGACGAAGAAGGTTTGGAAAAACGCCTAGAGGTGGTTTTGTTAAGAGACTTAGCAGGAATGGGCATTTGGGCATTGGGTTATGACGATGGTTATCATGAATTGTGGGATGTAATTGAAGCTAAAATGACGCCTTGCCGAGTTGAAGCTTGTATTGACACGCTGTATGATATGGGGGGACCCGATCGAAATTATTATGATAAAGAAGAGTATATCTATACTTTGAATCCTCAAAATGGTGCTTATCCACTGTCTCTAGATTTTACCAGTTTTGAGGTAGAATTGAATTATGATTATTTGAGGTTATATGATGGATTGGATACGACAGCACCTTTGATTGGTGTGTATACAGGAACGAATAGTCCAGGAAGTTTGACGGCAAATAGTGGCGCAGTGACCTTTTGGTTTGATTCAGATGGGGCAACAACAGCACCAGGTTGGGAGGTGATTTATAATTGTAATTTGCCTGTTAATATTTTGCCCGATACCATTGTTTTGGGAACGAGCGCAGGCACACAGTTGAATTGTGGAAATACCTATCATTGGTTGTACGATAGTGGTGGTAAGGATGCGCATTATAATAATAATGAAAACCTAGAACAAACGTTTTGTAACAACGATACGACCAAAGCCATACGCATTTCATTTCGCCCAAATCCAACAGCAGATGAGCAAATAAAGTTGAGTAGCACCACGACAGGAAATGATTATATTTATCTGTACAATGGCATCAATTCAGCCGCTAATTTGATTGGCGTGTATACAGGAACAACTTCAGCAGCACCTCAGCCAGGTAGTTTTGTTTCGACACACCATTGTTTGACCGTGAAAATGGAAACAGATGCAAGTACAACAAACGAAGGTTTTCAAGCCCGATTGTATTGCAGTGACAAGCCAAGTAGTACCGCTCCGATTTTAGTTGGAGGCGCTGCGGGAACAGCCATTTTTGCAGATCAAGGAGGTCTTAGTGCTAATTATAATAACAACGAAAATTACACCACAACCTATTGCCCAGATGCAACAACTCCAGTAGGAGAAGTGGTTTGGGCTGCCTTTAGTACAGCAATAGAGATCGAGCGAAATTGGGATTATTTGTATGTTTTTGATGGTAATAACACAGAAACAAGTCGCCTAATTGGAGTGTATACAGGAGATACCTTAAATCAAAATGTCTTAGGAACGATTAAAGCAACAATAGAAAACACTTCTGGTTGTTTGACCTTTCAGTTCTATTCTGATGGCGCAACAACGGCTGCGGGCTGGGAAGCTGTCATGCAAACGGGGCTGGCACGAAAAGCCTATGGCGCAGACGATTGCATGAATGCAACCGCTATTTTAGAAGAAAATACAACTTATGCAGGAAGTACGATGTTGGCAACAGGACAGCCCGATGGACCTGATCCTAGTTTGAATATTTCTTTGGCTTCTCTGCCAGAATGTTCAGGAAGCAATACGATTACTCGTTTAGAAAATACGATTTGGTATACTTTTACAACCGTAGATACCTTCTGTATTGCGAATCAAATTGCCGTGCAATTGGATAATATTTCTTGTCAAAGCACCTCTGGTTCAGGCTCAGGCGTTCAGTTTGTGTTGTATGAAGTGAGTAGTTGTCAGAATGGAAGTACTTGGGGCAGTCCGATTTATTGTGCCGATAAATTGGTCAGTGGAGATAGTGTGATTATTACCAGTTTGCTGCAACCTAGTACGACTTATTATATTATGATCGATGGTTTTTCTGGGCAGCATTGTAATTTTGATATTCAAATGGAAAACAAAGATTCTACGGCTTGTATTTTTACTGGAATTCATCCCAATACCGTTAAAGTAGCTTGGTTTAGAGCCTATCCAAATCCAACGTCTAATTATCTGAATTTAGAATACCATCAAGCCCCACAAGGAGCTGCTTTGTTGAATATTATAGACATAACGGGGCGGATTGTACAACAAGAACAGTTGTATATTCAAGATAGAGATTGGGAACACCAGTTGCAATTAAAATCGCTTCCACAAGGTGTTTATATTTATCAATTAAAAACAACAGGAAAACAGCAAGTAGGGAAGTTTAGGAAAATGTAAGTCCTATGATTTTAGTAACTCATTTATGCGAACAATTGATTCGGCTGGCAAAAAATCTATGTTCTCGTATCAAATTTTCTTAATGCTGTAATGTTAAATTTTTAATGTTGAATGCTTTATAGCACAACAAACATTAAAAATTTAGCATTACAGCATTCAACATTAAAACAGTTCTTAAATAAGTAAGAATGAGTTTAATACTGAACGAAAGAAAACCTTGCGTAGCATCAGTTATTAAGCTCCAATTGCGCCAACAACCAAGGACGATCGGTCAGTGGATTGGTTTGCAAAATGAGTTGCTGTAATTTTTCTCGTTCTATGGTAATATCTAAATTTGCATAGATCATTTTTCGAGTGACGGAAATTGTATTGCCATAAATTTGACGATGATAAGCCAAGACTTTTTTTCGATTCAAATACACAGAAAAACTATCTAAATGCGCTTCTAGTAAATCAAATTCATGAAGATTCCAATAGATTTTTAACAACAGCAACTTAATATCTAAACTAATAAACAGATCAATTAAATCAGTTTCTACAATAACCTCTTGCGCTTTTGCAAAATGACCTTGCTCAAATAGTAATTTTGCTTTGACATAATTGGTATAATCTTTCTGATGGCTAGTTCTTAATTTAGAACCATAGTGCTGAATAAATTGCTCGGTCCAATCATAGGCTTTTAGCCGAAGTGCCGCAGTAGCAATATTCTTGAACGTACTGTGACTCAAATGCCCTTGCTCCATCCAAATCGTATGTTCCAAACCATAGCAATAGATGTCAAAGACCTCTTGAACATAACTTTCTGCACCCATATTTAAGCGTTTGATACAATAGTTGATGGACAATAAACAAACATATTTTAATTCCTCGCTGGGCAAAGGAACCTGTTGAGAAAGCAATAGTTTTTTCAAGGTTTTAAAATGCCCCTCATTATCAGAATCCACCAAAGCCATATAGCTATGATAATAACTCTGGACGACTAAATGGTCTTGATAAAGGTCCGATTGAGCTTCTTTTAAAATGGCATCTAGTAAGGGAATGTTGTAATCTGTTTGATATAAACTTCGATGAGAAATTGCCGTACAAGCATTTCGAAGGGTAGCAACAATTGTAAAGGTGGTTAAATCACTAAAAATCGCTTGTAGATTGGTTTGTTGCTGGCGTAACTCCGTTCCTTTCAAATCAAAGAAAGCTTGTTCTAATAAAAAGGAAGTATGATAATAATCCTCATTTTGATAAGCCGTACTTTCTAGGGCAGCTTTTGCTTTGTCTAAGGCTTTTTGTGCCAAATGAGGCAAGGCTTTATGCTTATAATAGTTAGCAATAGAAAAAAAGTCCGTCAATGGTGCATTTTTTGACATTAGATAGCTGATATAAGTTTCCATGACTTCTACAGTAAAGGATAGAACGTGATTCAAGCGATGTTGGTTGTATTTGGACTGTGGGTATAGCTGTTTGAATACACGAGGTCTTTTTACAGCAATAGCTGTGATTTTTCGTCTAGAAAGTAAATATTCTACTAGTTTAAGCACATCTTGATGCTCATTATGAATCGGAGAATTAACCCAACGTCTCAATCCTGCTTTCTCTGCTTTGTTGAAGCTCTGAAAGATTTCTATGGCTTTGCTTTTATACATTTAATAAAGATATAAATTACAGTTGATTTCTGATAATAGTTAAATAATGTTTTTTTATTTGGATTGTAATAGGTTTATCTTTGAATTATCAAGAAATGTAAGAATTTAGAAAACTAAAAATAGAATCATAATATGCTATTAGTGAATAAAAAATGGAATGTGGTATGGATAATTATCCTATGTATTTGTCTTAGTCATACCGTCAGTTTTGGACAGCAAACATGGGAACGAGTTTATGGAGGCGCCCAAAACGAATCTGCAAATTCTGTTCAACAGACGGCAGATGGTGGTTATGTTGTTGGAGGACATACTTATAGCCAAGGAGCAGGTGGTTCAGATATGTACTTGGTGAAGTTAGATATGAGTGGGGATACTGTATGGACAAAAACCTATGGATATGCCTTAGATGAAACTATAAACTCGCTTCAGCAAACTACCGATGGCGGTTATATTTTGGTAGGATCACGATTACTTACTACAGGAGTTTTGACGCAAGGTATCTTTATGGTAAAAACAGATGCCAATGGAGATACTTTATGGACAAAAACACATACCGATTTTGGTGCTTATGATAATGCCTATTCAGTGGAACAAACGACCGATGGAGGCTACATTATAGGCGGTAGAACAGGCGTTTCGGTTGCTAAGATGTATTTGATGAAAACAGATATGAATGGAGATACCACGTGGACAAAGACCTATGGAACGCCAGGTGGAGAAGGGCGAGTAGCTCGTCAAACCTCAGATGGCGGTTATATTTTAGGTGGTTTTTCTCAAAGTACTGTAGTAACTACAACAGAGGCTGCCGGAATTGTAAAAACAGATGCGAATGGAGATACTTTATGGACTTATCAGGATCTAGTAGGCTTCTCAACAACTGTTCATGATATCAGAGAAACCTCAGATGGGGGTTATATGATTACAGGGACGATGACCGATCATTCTGGGCAGCTAACTTCTCGAAATGGTTTGATGTTAAAATTGAACGCAGCAGGCGTAAAAGAGTGGGTTGGTTTAAATCCTATAACACAAAATCCTGGATTTCCACATCGAGTTTTCTATGCGATGCATCCAACTGCTGATGGAGGCTATATTTTTACAGGAGCAGAAGAGGAAGAGGTTTTCACGGCAGGAATGGGTTTATCAGGCTATGAATATCATTTTCTTCTAGAAAAACGAGATTCTGTTGGAGGGCTACTTTGGACAAGGACGTTTAATGGAGATTATGGATATGATGTTCAAGAAACCGCTAATGGACAAATTGTCGTTGTTGGAAGGACAGAAAACTATGGAATGGGAGGACGTGAAATGTATGTCATTCTAACAGATAGTATGGGAAATTATTTGGGAGGACGTATAGAAGGGACTGTTTATCAAGATTTAGATGTTGATTGTAGTCAAACCACAGGAGATATTAATTTGCAAGGCATTGTCGTTCAAGCTTCTTTAAATGGAACAAGTGCTTTTAATTATTACGCAACAACAGATGCTACGGGACATTATGCGATGCCCTGTCAACCTGGAACATATACGCTTAGTATTCCTAATTTACATCCTTATTATGCCTTAAATTGCCCACAAAACATGGGCGTCATTACCGCTCAATCCTACGATACAATAGATTTTCCTTTAGAGGCAATCATTTCTTGTCCTGTAATGGAAGTAGATGCTTCGATTCCTACTTTGAGGAATGTTGTACCTAGCACTTATACCATTCAATATTGCAATACAGGAACAGCTATTGCTCAGAATGCAGCAATAACAGTTGATTTAGATACCTTTTTAAATATCGTTAATTTTTCTCAAGCACCTGTTAATCAAGTAGGAAGTAGCTATACCTTTAATGTTGGAGCTGTTGGGGTTGGAGTCTGTGATTATATTTACATTATGGTTTATGTAGACACGAGTGCCATTTTGGGGCAAACGCATTGTATTGAACTATCCGTAACACCCGATTCTTTGTGTTCGCCAAGCAGTTGGACAGGAATGTTGTTGGATGTCAATGGAACTTGTCAGAACGATAGCATCTTCTTTAACATTCAAAATCTGAGTACAACAGGTCTTCCCACACCAAGAAGTTATTGGGTCTTTGAAGACAATATTATTATGCGAACGGGGAATGTGAATGTTCCTAATGGAGGAACGACTGTTGTTACGGTACCTGCCTTGCCTGGAAAATTTTATCGAATAGAAGTCGAACAAGAGTTAGGTATTCCTTGGACCGTTTCAGATTCTATTGTCAGTGCCTTTGTCGAAGGTTGTGTTCGAGATGTAACTGGAGGCTTTAATACGGGTTTTCCTACTCAATTTCCAAACGGACATGCGCCTACCTTTAGAGCCATTAGTTGCCGACAAAACACAGGTTCTTTTGATCCTAATAACAAAGAAGCACAACCTGCTGGATACAATGCCGAACATTATATTAACCAAAACCAATACCTAGATTATCAAATAAATTTTCAAAATACAGGAACAGACACCGCATTTTTTGTCACCTTGATTGACACCTTGTCGCCCTATCTTGACCCTGCCAGTATTCAATTGACCAGTGCCAGTCATCCTTATACTTGGGCTTTGAAAGATAATGGTGTTTTGGAAGTGAAATTTGATTACATCCTATTGCCCGATAGCAATGTAAACGAACCTGCTTCTCATGGTTTTGCTAAGTTTAGAATACAGCAAAAAGCAAACAATTCGATCGGAACGATTATCAATAACTTTGCGGATATTTATTTTGATTTGAATGCTCCAGTGCGTACCAATACGACTTATCATGAGATTGGGATGGATTTTTATATCCTAAGCATTGTGCCTCTGAAGGAAGCACCAGAAGTAAGGGTAAATGCGTTTCCAAATCCATTTACCTATGGCACAAGCATTCAGGTAGAAGGTGCTGAATATGATAATTTGACCTTGATCGTTTATGATGTAATGGGGCGTCAAGTGGCTCTTTTATCTGATAATAATACGAATCAAATTGAATTGCCTAGAAATAATTTGGAGACAGGGGTGTATGTTTTTAAATTATTAGGGAATGGAAAGCCCATCAGTGCAGGGAAAATTGTAGCGAAATAAGAACTCTATATTATAATGGTTAATAACAGTACCTCATGTTACGCAAAAAAATAATTATGCTGATAAAATATCAGAATTAATCTATAGACTTGTTCTTAATGTTGAATGCTAAATTTTTAATGTTGAATGCTTTATAGCACAACAAATATTAAAAATTTAGCATTAATAATTCAACATTAAAACAGTCTTTAAATAAGTAACGATGAGTTTTAATACTGAAAAAAGGTGCTTGCGTAACATGAGTTATTAAAATAATAATGCTGTTGAGTTGTCTATTTAATCATAAAGTACTTTCTATTTGGATAGGAGCATTAGCTTCGCCTCCATTCATACGTGATTAAGATGAGCAAGAAGAGTAGGGACTCCTCATTTTGTATTAGGATGTTTTTTTTGATAAAAGGTGTCGGAGCGATGCTCCTTTTATCTTTTGTTTGTTTTTTATAAATGGTATCAGGGCGATGCCCTTTGTAGGAGTGTTTGATTTACTCATTAAAGAGTTGTACACACACACACAAAATGCGCAATAGTTTCCCTTCGGACACTATTGCGCATTTATATAGTATTAGTAGTACTGGGTTATCAAAAAGATAAGTACTTGTACAATCGTTTATTTTCCTTGGAAAACAGCTTTACGTTTTTCGACAAAAGCAGTTGCGCCTTCTTTAAAATCTTCTGTTTTTACCGTTTGTGCAAATAACAGGACTTCTTGGTTAAAAC
>CALDEP010000399.1 GCA_937942475.1 uncultured Aureispira sp. | reverse complement strand
CTGATAATCAAACTTATATAAAATGTTTTTTATGTTTTTTGGTAAAAAAACTAAACCTCGCAGAAGCAGCGTAGCTAAATCCCACGAAGTATTAATATAGCATAAGGAACATTAAAAATTCAGCATTCAGAATTAAACATTAAACAGTGTTTAAATAAGCAAAGAGAGGTTTTAATTGTAATTGAAAAAAACTTTTTGCGTAAGATCAGTTACTATAATAAGTAATTTAGTGGGCTTATTTTTAAGGATCAAAGCACAAGAAAAATCACCAATTTATATATGGAAATTCAAACAAAAAAAATTCAATTTGCAATCGTTGGAGCAGGGCATATTGGCAAACGACATGCAGCCATGATTGAGAACAATCCAGAGGCAACATTAGTCGCACTCTGTGACATAGAACAAGCTAATTTGTTAGGTATTGAAGCTATTGAGGTGCCTTTTTTTGCTTCTATTGAAGCTTTATTAGCAGCAGACATAGAGATTGATGTGGTTTGTATTTGCACCCCAAATGGGGGACATGCCGAGCAAGCTATTTTGGCGTTGAATGCTGGGAAACACGTGGTTTGCGAAAAGCCAATGGGTTTGACTAAAAAAGCTTGTGAAGAAGTGATTTTTAAATCGCTACAAGTCAATCGTCATGTATTTTGTGTGATGCAGAACCGTTATTCGCCACCCTCTATTTGGGTCAAGGAAATGATCACAGAACAGCGTTTAGGTGAAATATTCATGGTGCAAATTAATTGTTACTGGAATAGAGACGATCGTTATTATTATAAAAATGGAAAAAAACATCCTTGGAAAGGCAGTTTAGCAGAAGATGGCGGTCCTTTGTTTACACAGTTTTCACACTTTGTCGATATTCTTTATTGGCTGTTTGGAGATATTAAAAATATACAGGCTACCTTTCAGAATTTTGCACACGAGCATTCTACCGCATTTGAAGATTCAGGTGTGGTGCAATTTGATTTTGAAAAAGAGGGCATGGGCTGTATCAATTATTCTACGGCTGTGTATGATAAGAATTTAGAAAGTAGTTTGACGATTATAGGCAGTCAAGGTTCTTTGAAAATTGGTGGGCAATACATGAATGAAGTGGAATATTGTCACATCAAAGATTATGAAATGCCTACTTTAGCGGCCTCTAATCCTGCCAATGATTATGGCGCTTACAAAGGTTCCGCTGCGAATCATGGCTATGTGATTCAAAACGTCATAGATGTTCTAACGCAAAGAGAACCAATTACAACCAATGCCTTAGAAGGATTGAAAGTGGTGGAGATCATTGAAAATATTTATAAGTTAAAAAACTAAAATAGGATGAAATTACTTTGGATAAATATACTGTCTTGCTTTTTCTTTCTGACGATTGGTTGTGCCAATGAGGAAAAGGCGGAAACATGGGGGACTTATGAAAATGAAGCATTTAAGTATACCGTTGAGATGCCAACCCAACCGCACATGGAGACTAAAGATATGGATGCTGGAGCAGGAGAGTTGCTGGTAGAAATTGCTGCCTCTTTTCAAGAGGTTGAGGATGCGCCTAATCATTCGTTTATGGTTAGCTGTATGAATTTCCCTAAGCCTATTATTAAAAAAAGTGATACATTAGGACTTAAAAAGTTGTTTAAAACAATAATAGAAGGGCTTCTAATTAAATTTAAAGGAGAACTGCTTTTTGAAAAAGATATTGATCTCGCTGGTTTGCCAGTGAAAGAAATTCGAATAGAATATTTGGATGAGGTATCCAAACTGACAAAGCTGGTTACTTACAGAATATTGGTGAAAGAAAACCTTCAATTTTTGATTCAAACGAGTTGCGTAAAAGGTAAAGATATGGAAGGTTCTGGAGATCGATTTTTGAGCTCCTTTTCCTTTACAGAATGAATAAAATAAGCTTGTTAAAATAAGTAAATCAATGAGTTATTACGCACACGAAACGGCAGTAATTGACGAAGGCTGCACGATTGGTACAGGAACAAAAATTTGGCATTTTAGCCATATTATGCCCAACAGTATTATTGGAGAGCGTTGCAATATTGGACAAAATGTAGTGGTGTCTCCTAAGGTGACTTTGGGAAATAATGTAAAAGTTCAAAACAACGTCTCTATTTATACAGGCGTTATTTGTGAGGACGATGTCTTTTTGGGACCATCTATGGTCTTTACCAATGTGATTAATCCTAGATCTGCCGTTGTTCGAAGAGGGGCATACAGCACTACAATGGTGCAAAAAGGCGCTTCAATTGGCGCCAATGCCACGATTATTTGTGGAAACGTCATTGGAACCTATGCCTTGATTGGTGCAGGGGCTGTGGTTACTAAAGACATCCTTCCTTATGCCTTAGTCGTGGGAAATCCCTCCAAACAAATTGGATGGGTTAGCGAATACGGGCATCGTTTGGATTTTGATGAACAGGGAAAAGCCATTTGTCCAGAAAGCCAGCAAATCTATCAATTGGACGCTAATCTAGTGACCAGAATCCAATAAAAAATGAATATTGCAGGGAATATCTGGAAGTTGTATGTGATCAAAACCTCAAAATGGTTTATGATTTATATGCCGATTATCGTTTTGTTTATACAATCCAATGGGCTGAGTTTAAGGGAGGTCATGTTGGTGAATGCCATCTATTCTATTTCTATTGCTTTTTTTGAAATTCCTTCGGGCTACTTTTCAGATCGTTTGGGGCGTAAGAATTCCATTGTACTAGGAACGCTATTTATTACGGCACAATTTGGGGCCTATAGTTTGTCCTATGATTTTTGGAGCTTGGGTCTGGGCGCTGTAATTGGTGGTTTGGGCGCCAGTTTTATCTCAGGAACCGACTCTGCCTTATTGTATGACTCCTTGCATATCTTAGATCGCAAGGGCGATTACCTCAAATGGGAGGGCAGAACTTATGCTATTGGAACTTTTTCCGAAGCTGTGGCAGCAATTATAGGCGGTTGGTTGGCGTATACTTATGGCTTGCGTTATCCTGTTTATGCACAAGTTGGAATTAGTTTTATTGGGGTATTAACCGCCTTGACTTTGGTCGAACCGCCCATCCAAAAAGAGCACAACAGAGGCAATTGGGAACAAATGCGCTACATCTTGCGACATACCTTTCTTGAAAATAAAAAATTGCGTTTTTACATTCTTTTAGCCGCTATTTCTGGCTTGTCTTCCTTGCTTTTGGCTTGGTTTGCACAGCCTTATTTTGATTATAAAAACATAGAAGAAAACCAAATTGGCTATTTGTGGGCTGCCTTAAATATAACCGTTGCCTTTTTTGCTTTAAATGCACACCATAGTAGTAAAATAGTTACTTCTAAACAATTAATATTTCTCATCCTATCTGGATTTGCCATTGGCTATGCTGTATTAGGTTGGTATGGCGGCGCTTCGTTAGGTATTGGTTTAACGGCTATGTTTATCATGTATGCCTTGCGAGGATTGGCAACACCTTCTTTTTTGAATCTGATTAATCAGAATGCGCCTTCAGATATGCGCGCCACGGTTTTGTCGATTCGAGGTTTTACCGTCCGAGTTTTGTACGCTTTGTTTGCGCCAATATTGGGTTGGGTAGCAGATGTTTATTCTATCCAAGAGACTTTTTTATTAATGGGTGTGGTAATTGGATTGGCAACGATTGTAGCAATTGGATTTTATTCTTTAATTTTGCAGGACAAGACGTGATGGATAAATTGGAATCTCATGTTAGGCAACGAATTAATTAGGTAGCTAAAGATCTCAATATGGTTTGGCAGTTTTTTTCTAATGTTTGAATGCTGAATTTTGAATGCTTTATAAGCAAAATAACATGGAGTATTCAACATTAAAAATTCAACATTACAAAAGGACTTAAATAAGTAAGGAAAGATTTGAATAGTTGCCTCGAAAATTTCTGCGTAACATCAGTTAGAATTATAAAAAAGAACCAAAAAGAATAAAAATATGCAGCGTATTTTATTGATTTTAGCAGGATTACTTTTCTTGCAAACAACTCAATTAGTAGCAAAGTCATGGTCAGAAGCTTTCTATATTGATGACATTAAAGCACGTTTTTATGTGGAGAAATACAAGCATATTGCCGTCGCAGAAATGGATCGTACGGGCATTCCTGCTAGTATCAAAATGGCACAAGGGATTTTAGAATCTGGAGTAGGAGAGAGTGAATTGGCCAATGTAGCCAAAAATCACTTTGGAATTAAATGTGGTGGAGAGGTTTGGACAGGAGGGAGTCATTATGTTTGGGATGACGAGGTGGTGAAATCTTGTTTCAGAGTTTACGAAAGTGCAGAAGAATCCTACATTGCACACAGCGAATTTTTATTAAATCCTAAAAAAGCTTTTCGATATGGTGTTTTGTTTGAATTAGAAAAACACGATTACAAAGGCTGGGCAAAAGGCTTGCAAAAGTCGGGTTATGCGACTTCCAAGACCTATTCCAAGAACTTAATTTCCATCATCGAGCGTTTAGAGTTGTACAAACTAGATTATTTAACGGTAGAGGTATTGGCATTGACAGAAAATGAATTGGTGAATATTTTTCCCAAAACAGGTCCAGAAGTTGATTTGAAGGCGGAAGATACAACGACGGCTACAACACGTATTCAAGATCCATTTAGTTCGGTGTCTGATAGTGTGGATATTGTCTTGACTTTGTATCAATTTCAAGTCAATGGAATTGATGCCGTATATGTTCAACCTGGAGATGATTTAGAAAGCATTGCAGATCGTTATCGCAAAAAATCTAAGAGATTATATTGTTATAATGAACTAAAAGGAAGAGAACTAAAGGTTGGTCAATATGTTTTCTTGGATAAGAAACACAATTGTTACGAACATTCTAGTACTAAAAAATCTAGTCATGTACATATTGTGAATAGAGGACAAACGATGTATGACATTGCACAATTGTATGGAATCAAGCTTAGAAAATTATTAAAATACAATAGAGTATATCGCCATCAAGCTCCACGAGCTGGCGTGCAAGT
>CALDEP010000398.1 GCA_937942475.1 uncultured Aureispira sp. | reverse complement strand
GTTACGGTGGTGATATTTCTCGTAAACGTAAATTATTAGAAAAACAGAAAAAAGGTAAGAAGAAAATGCGTGAAGTAGGAAATGTTCAAGTTCCTCAGAAAGCATTTTTAGATGTCTTGAAACTAGACTAATTTTGCTTTTCTATTATTATAACACTTAAAGTCAAGTGTATTTAAGCTCTAAATGGTTCTTCTATTTGTAGGAAGAATCATTTAGAGCTTTTTTATACCCGTCAAATCTAATGCTGAGGAATCTATAAAAATAATTTATTCGCTTAGCTAATAAAGGATAAAAAGGCATCGCCCTGACACCTTTTATCCAAAAAAAAACATCTGAATACAAAGAACGCCCTCTACTCTTCCTATAGTATCACGTATCAATGGGGACGAAGCTAACGCTCCTATTCCACAAGCATTTTGTATGCTCCCTGATTCTAAAAGTCGTAACAGCTTATCTTATCAGCCTTTAGAATTTATTTTGTTCTATTAGGCTTTAAATCAGGCATATTTAAGCCATAACCTCAGCATTAAAAAAATTACAAGACAAAGAATACCTCAGAAAAATGAAGGTCAAAAATCATTTGCTAAGAACTAAAAGAAATCGAAGTATTTGGCAACAAAGCCTCAATTCTTTTTTGTTCGTCTTTGGAAATAGGATTATGATAAAGCAACAGACCACCCAAATTTTTCATATTTGTAATAGATTCAGGTAGTGTTGTAAGTTTATTGTTATTGAGGTTTAATAGCCTTACTTGTGATAATTGGTCTAAATTTTCTGGCAATTTTTTGAAGCCATTATTTGTCAAATCTAATCTTTTAAGCGCCTTCATCTCTACAAAAAAATCAGGGATCACCGTCATTTTTTTGTTATAAGACAAATCTACCTCTTCTAAGTTTTCTAAGTTTTGCAAAGAGCTTGGCAAGGTGGACAGCTTGTTTCTAGAAATATACAGCGATTTTAATTCAGGGAAAAGACCAATGTAGTCTGGAATACTTTCTAGCTCATTCTTAGAAAGGTTTAGAAGTTCTAATTTTTTTAAATTTTCTAAAGACTTGGGTAGAGCAACTAACTTATTATCATTCAGATGCAAAGATTTAACTTCTTCTAATCCATCAAAAAATGAAGCTGGAATTTCTTTGATTTTATTACTATAAAGTCGAAATAAATCTAAGGCTGGGAAGTTTCCCAAAGAGGAAGGCAATTGAGTCAAGGATTTATTATCGTGAATTTCTAATCTTTTTAGCTCTAAAAACTCGCCTAAATGAAAGAGTGCTTCTATAGGATAATTTTTGATCGTTAGCCGTTCTCTATCACGAAGTAGCTTAGAAAAAACAGGGTCTTGCAACAGCGGCAAAAATTGTTTCTTAGGTTCTTTTTCGGCTCTAATCTTTTTTATAATGCTAGGAATAGCCGCTATTTTATTTTTATTAAAAATGTCTAATAAACTAGCAAAATAGACCTCTACTTTTTTCTGTAAATCAGGTTGCCCTTTTAATAACTGTAAAGCCACTTTTCCATTCGCCTCGCTATTGGTCAATAACTGATGAATTTTTTCAAAATCTGTTTGCATGTATTCAAAATTTGTATTTGTTAAGAAGCTGTTTACTCTACACAATGGTTTTTAAAATTTGACAGAATGGGCTTTTTTTTAACTAGATATTACTTCGTGAGCGCTTCGCTTAGAGTTAGATGTTAGATCGTTTCACTTTTAGATATTAGACTCCAATTGCAGCTTAATTGGGAGTCTAATATCTAAAAGCGAAGCGATCTAAAATAGTCAAAAGCTAGCTCTATTTTAATTTTTATAAAAACCGTCGTGTAGAGTAGAAGCTGTTTTTTTTATAGAATAAACTCCTGTTTTCTGCTTTAAAGCTTGTTGGTAATTCTCAAAATCACAACAACTTGCCAGCCTTCAATATTTCCTTTGTTTTAGAGAGTACATTATTCTCATAATACAAATGACGTTCATCGTATTTTTTATCCTTTTTATAATAACCTTCCACCTTTAACGATAAGTTTTCAGCACCTCTGATACTTTGCGTTTCCCAATAAGTACCTTCCAATACATCGGCTTCAAATTGGTAAAAACTAATACAAATTCCAGCTTCGTTAAAGCGTTCTTCTATACCATTTCGCCAGCCATTTTTATAGCTCACTTGCTTAGAGATCATTCTAGTATTATAATAAAAAGACTCCCTCAAAGTATCTTCTCCTACCAGATACACCAATTGATTTTTGTAAATGCCCACTAAACTAGTATCAAGTTGCAGCAGTTGATAAGTGCCTGTTTTTTTATAATAATCCCCCGATATAATTTGACTTAAAATAGCGTAGGTATCGTCGTCTGTGTGGTAATAATATTGCCACAGCCCCACTTCTTCCCCATTGACATAGTTGCCTTTGATTTGCAATTCACCACTTTTGGAATAATAATTCCAAGCACCTACTGGCGAGCCATTTTCTAGATTTCCTTCTGCCCATTTATTTCCAGAAGTATCATATTCTACCAAATAACCTGTATGTTGCACTGGAATTGTCCACAAAAAAGCATGTAAGCGCATGGACGCTTCGTCTGTGGTAGAAAAGCCATTCTCACAAATCAAAAAGTCATAGCCCTTCTTTGCATTCGCATAAATCAAATAATGTGCTCCAACTTCAAAATCTCGATACAAACCAGGCAACACGCCTATCGTTAATTGTTCTTTGACTAGGCTATTTTTATAATTTCTAGTCACTTCTACTTTTATGAATATGCTGCGAATACCTGTTTCTTTGTATTCAAAAGAAAAGTTGCGCTGCTGTAATTTGCCTACTTTTAAGACTTTGGCTTCAAATACCTTTTTAGCATGGTTATAATGATTCAATACAGAGTGGTGTTCACTTGTATTGCAAGCCCTTAAGGGATTTTGGATTCCCAAAAACAAAAAAATAAATAAGAGGTAATACTTCATGAATTGCATAAGCTAAAAGTACGATACTTTAACGAAATTGTAAACGAATAATTCAACGAATTTGTATAATTATCCGCTAAAATCGTCTTATTAAAATACAAAATTGCGTATTTTTAGCTTCCAAAATAAACAGTGAAGTTGTTTAGAATTAAGTATTAGAATCATAACATTACTCCGTTTAAAATCGTATTAGTTTGATTACCAGCAGGATCCATTTCTACTAATTAAAACACTTAGAAGCTGATAATCAAACTAATGCAAGATGCTTTTTTATGTTTTTTTATAGAACCCGAAGGCTCAGCGCAGCTAAAAACTAAAAAATCAACGGAGTATTATCATAACATAATGAGAACAAATCTTTTTACCATTTTAAGCTTTATCCTATTAAGTGCTTGTTTTGTAAGCTGTTCTAGTAATGCCACAAAAATCAACGATTGGCAACGCATGAATCTAAACGAGCGAGTGCAACAAATTGACGAACTAAAATACACTTCCTATCAGGATTTTCAAAAAAAACAAAATGCGGAAGCAAGCTTCACCCGCTTTAACATAGATGGTTTGATTCTTAAATCAGGTATTTATATACGAGCGAACGATATTTTGTGGATGAAGTACGAGTACAAAAGTGACTCGGTTTGGATTGTTGAGTCAAGAGAAATCAACAGCAAAAACAACTACCCACAAGCCTATTGGCTTTATAAACTAGACCCCTATGGCGCACAAAAATCCATTACTTCTATCTTAATTGACAGCTCCATTAATTTTCACATTGACATGGAAGTAAATGACGTTGGAAATGCAACAGAGATTGTCTACAGTCAGCAAAAACATCCTACACATGTGCCTTGTAAGATCAGCAAGATTTATGATGAAAAGGGTCTTATCAAGGAAGAATTTAGTTATCGTTATAATGAGGTTCTAGAACAATGCGCTGAAAAACCGACGCACTCCGTTTTCAAAATCAACGAACATGGTCATGTTGAACGAGAAGAAATGGTGACTTATGACGGCAGAAAACGTACTTATTTTTATCAATATGAATATGATGCGCAAGGCAACTGGACGCAGCGCATTCATTATGCAGGAAATGATGTGGTAGAAGTTGTTTTAAGAGAATTGACGTATTATAAGGATGAATAGTTTGAAAATCTTCAAATTTTCAAATCATCAAATCCTCAAATCGAAGTTTCCATCAGTTTTTCAACCCAATTAATTTCTTTTTTGAGTAAGTCTAAGGTTTTTGCTTCTGGCGAATTTTCAGCCGCTTCATAACTATACGCCCAATCTGCCTGTGGCGGCAAACTCATCAAAATAGATTCCGTTCGACCATTGGTTTCCAAACCAAATTTAGTCCCTCTATCCCAAACTAAATTAAATTCAACATAACGTCCTCTACGCAAACGCTGCCAATTCGATTCGTTTTCACCATAAGGCAAGTCTTTGGTAGCATTCACTTGATGGCTGTACAAATCGACAAAAGCGGAACCTACGCTTTGCAAAAAAGCCCAACGATCTGCTTTACTGTGCTGGTCTGTTGTTTGGAGGCGATCAAAAAAGATTCCACCAACACCACGAGTTTCATTTCTATGTGGAATAAAGAAATAATCGTCTGCCCAAGTTTTAAAAGCAGGATAATAGGCGGTGTCGTGTTCATCACAAACAGTCTTTAATTGCTGATGAAAATCACTTGCCAATTGTTCGTCAACATAATGAGGAGTCAAATCAATCCCTCCGCCAAACCACCAAGTGCCATTACTCATTTCAAAGTAGCGCACATTCATGTGAATGATAGGCGTTCGAGGAGAACGAGGATGCAAAACAATAGAAACCCCTGTTGCATAAAACGTAATGGGTTCAGAGGTATCTGCTTCTACTCTTAATACTTTTAGCAATTTAGGAGGCATATTTCCTTCTACTGCCGAAAAATTAACACCTCCCTTTTCTACAATCGTTCCCTCTGTCAAGACACGCGTGCGACCACCACCACCTTCTGGGCGTTCCCACAAATCCTCTTGAAAGCGACCACTTCCGTCCAAGGCTTCTAATCCACTACAAATACTATCTTGTAATCCTTTTAACCAATTGGTAATTTCTTCTTTATTTGGCATACAAATCTTTATTGTTTTGACTGTAAATCTGAGAAGTTGTTTAAAATTAAGTAATAATCAAATGTGAAATCACTTTTTGCCCTACTCTGCGTTGGATTCTCGTCAAATAGCTACTGCTATTATCCTCAAATCCGCCTTAATTAGGATCAAAAATTAGCTTCGCTGCTACTTCGTGGTGTACTCACATTTAAAAAAGACACAATTCTAAACAACTTCTGAATGTAAATTTACAAAAGCAAATCTTAGTCTCTATCAAAATTTGGTAAAAAATAGATAGTTTAGATTAAATCTATTAATTTGTTTGTCGAACAAAGCCTGTATTTGCTTTGTTCTAGAATTTATAATCCGTTATTTTTCACTTGAAATGAACTTAGACGATCTATTACCTAAAACGCCCAAGCCTCCAAAAGCGGTTCTATATTCTTATATAGATGGCAGTGGAAATGCTTATTATATTACTAAAAATAGGATTCAATACGATCCTATGACGGCAAAATATAGCTCTAGTGGGTTTTATGATGGAGGAAAAGCGGCTGAAGTAGCGCTTAATACCGAACAATTCAAAACAATAGAAAATAGTCTACAACAAGCCCAAAAGCAGGATTCAGATCATATGTTGAAACGAGAAAAAGGGTCAGGATTAGTTCGCTTACACCATGAAAATGAAACGTTTATTTTAGCTTATAACAGTAAGTCAAAACAAGCGCTAGAAGCTATTTTCAAAAAAATAATGACACCATAAATGAAGCTAGGGCAACGACTATATCACTTTATTTTTCCACCTGCTTTTGAGCTCATGCCAAAAGATTGTAGACTATTGGAGCAAATGTATCCAAAGGTCGATTGGTCCTTAGTGAATTGTTACAGCCAAATGCCTTGGTTTATGCACTATACCTTTGCTATTGGAACAGCGCTTCCTAGTGCTTATAATAACAAAAAAGTACATATTTATATTCGAGCCTTAGAGCGTATGTCTGTCGATCAACGATTAACCATTTTGGTACACGAAGCCTATCACATTCAGCAATACCAAGAGTTAAATAGTATGGGTGAGCAGAACAAAGGGTTTAATTGGGGGTATAATCGACGATTTTTGCGCTATTATATTGGTTGGTATTTAGAGGGCTTGTACAAGGCGCTTTTTAAGGATAAAGAGAAATGGTCTGTAGCAACTAATGTTGCTTATCGACAACACCCTATGGAAGTTCCAGCCTATCGACAAGAACATATTTTCAGACAGTGTATTAATTTATATCGAGGGCATTCTGTAAAAATGTTTTTCAAGCAGGTCCCCGAAATTATTTGCCAACAAACGCCACTGCCCAAAGCGCCTTCCCTATTTTTTCATAGTTTAGGTATCTTACTTACGCTTTTGATAACGGTAGCCAAACCTACTATAGAAATTATTACCTGGCCTATTGCCTTTTTGCTTGGGGGACGTTCTGCTAAAAAGCAGGCTTAAAGGGAAACAGCAACACATTACAAAACCGTATAAGAATTCAGCTTATCCACTTCCAAAACCGTCTGTCCTTCTTCATTAAAATAAAAAGCAGGGTCAAATTTAGCATTCCAAACCAATTCCTGATGCTGGTAAGAAGTATGTGTACGAATGGTACTTGCAAAGGTATCGTCATAACCTTCTAAGACGACAATAATTTCTAAATCTATGTTTTCAAATCCACGCTTTGTACAATCTTTGATGGGGCTTTCTTCTGTCAGAGGATGCACGATCGTCCAAGTCAAAGGTAACATGCTTAAAACATCTCGCTCTAAGTTCAATCGACTATAAACCCTATGAATTCGCCCTTTTTCATCCCGACTTAACCAAGCAGCAATTACCTCTACTTGCAAATTGGTCAACATATTTCTACGTCGATTTGCCAAGCGAAACATCAAGGCTGTTCCATCTTTGTAAGCAGAGACAATAGCATTCTCACTAAATAAAATACTAGCTGTTGGTTTGGAAAAACGGGCAAACAAAAGCCCTGTTCCCAAGGCAAAAGACATCAAGCCCGTTAAAGCACCAATTGCAGCAATAAGGTTCGCTCCAAATCCAATCGGGCTAACACTTCCATAGCCTACAGTAGTCAAGGTTTGCACGCTAAAGAAAAAAGCCGTCCAAAAGGGCTCCAAATTATCCCCTTCTGCTCCCGACAAATATTCCACACCAATCATCATATAAAAACCTGCAAATAAGCAGTTGATTACAAAATAAAAGAGCAGTGTTGTGCAGGCAAAACTCGTCCAACTCATAGATACCAAAAATTGATAAATATGAAAATCATTAAAAAAGGAAGCACTTCGAATGACATTAAACGTGCCGTCTTTATTAATAAATCGTTTCCGATTTTTAATCGCAAATTTACTAAATCCTAAGTCCTGAAAGCTATCCTCTTCTTTAGGAGCTTGATTCCCTCGATCTCGTTTCGAAAAATGATTCCGTTTCGCCATAATTCTTTCCTATGCCCCTACATCAGCCTTAATATACAAACGTGTATTGGCAGGATCTGTGTTTGACGTTAGTGTAACTGATTTATGTTGCTTGCCTTTTTTTCCTCTAGAATTAAAGATCACTTTTATCTCTCCACTTCCTCCTGGAGCAATCGCTTCTCTAGGCCAACTAGGAACCGTACAACCACAACTTCCCTTTGCATTACTAATCAACAAAGGTTTGTTTCCAGTGTTCTTAAACTTAAAAATATATGTAACAGAAGCGCCTTCTTTTAAGGTTCCAAAATCGTGAATCGTTTTTTCGAACGCCATGCTCGTTGCATTTGGATCTACTTGGCTGCTGCTCCCATTCCGATTTTCAGTACGAGCGCCTCCTCCTCCTCCAGGACGGGCATCTCTCCCAGGTTTAGGCAAACTATTGACCAAGACACGAACCTGTGCTTTCATCACTTCCATGTCCTTTTTTAAGCTTGCATTTTCATCTTCTAAAGCAGCAATACGAGCTTCCATTTTTTCATTGCTTAGTTTCTTTGCAGCACCACA